>NZ_AUTN01000136.1:0-7869 GCF_000497955.1 Pseudoalteromonas sp. TAE56 | reverse complement strand
AAGCCAATGCGTTTAAAAAACCACACAAAAAGCACTGCCGCTACTAATAAGCCAAAAATTTGAGCATTAATACTTTGCAAATGCAGCCTCGCGCTTAAATTAAACTAGTAGCTTGTAAGTAAATATAGCAACCATATGTTTTTCAGGCAATTTTAAAATATGGCACAAAAATAGCTTAGTTATTGCAAAGTAACACCCTCGGGGGAGAATTTAATGGAAAACGTCCATATTTTGACGCAACGTGTGTCAGGTCGCGGTGATTTTTTGCCGTTTTCGGCTGAACATTCACCAACAAACGAAATAACAGAAACACATAAACTCGTTACAGAGCTACAAACAAGCTTAGTGATTGAGGATGTTTTAGCTATATACGCAAAATTTACAAAACAATTGTTAAATTTCTCTGGTTTACAGTTTCAATCAACATTAGGAACTACACAAACATCAGAAAGTGACACAAATAGTACTCCCTATATTTTTGATTTAGCTATTGGTAATGAACACTTAGGGCAACTAATTTATTTTAGTAAGTTTCCGCTTGGGCAAGCAATTGAGAAAAAGCTAAATATTTTACATACTGCGCTGGTTTATCCACTTCGCAATGCAATGATGTATAGCAGAGTATTAAAGCTTGCTACAAAAGATGCATTAACCGGTTTAAACAACCGCAGTCAATTTAATGACTTTTTACTGCAAAAACTTGAAAACTGCCGTCGTTATCAGCGTCCATTTAGTTTAATGCTACTTGATCTGGATAACTTTAAACAAGTTAACGATAACTTTGGTCATAAAATTGGTGACGATACACTTAAAGAATTTTCAAAAGTACTGTGTAGCAGCATACGTGGCACTGACTCAGTGTTTAGATTTGGTGGTGATGAGTTTGCTTTACTTATTGAAGACCCTGAGTTTACCACTAATAAAGTGATTGCTGAACGCATAATGTGCTTAGTAAGAAAATCGCCATTAATGTCTAAGTACAAAGTAACAACCAGTATTGGTTTTACTTTAGCTAACAGCCAAGACAGCGAAACTGAAATATTTGCTCGAGCAGATAAAGGCTTATACAAAGCAAAAGCATCTGGCAGAAACTGCGCAAAAGCCTACTAATATTTGCTTAAACTAATTGAATAAAAAAGCCTAGCTTCCCCCGCTAGGCTTTTTTATTGCTAAAATTTCACGCCTAAGGTTTTACACTTACCAATTTATAAATAAACAAAGCAGCACAAAAGCCGAAAAAGAATCCGCTAATTAAATTAAGTAATGCGGTAATTGTAGCAAGCGGTGTAAATAACACTAAAAGCAGTGGCAGGCTCACGCCTAAAATAAAAAACAATCCACCTTTACCTAACCAATAAGCTAATAAAAGTACTGAAGATACAATCCCACCCGCAACTGCATAACCTAACGTAACTATATTTAACTCAAGTAAAACATTAGCGATAATAGCTATTACGGCCGTTATCAGCATACCCATTGGCGCTTTAGTCACTAACGACAAACCAACATGCGGCTGTTTACCCATTTATTTACACTCCCAAAAAATACCATTTTCATCAACATGCTTAGCACTTATAAAATAACCAACCACTTGCACTAATTCATCATTATAAAAAATAAGCGGTACGCTGGCGCGAAGCCAAGGTGCTATTTTTGCATCTTTAAACCAATGCTTAACTGTATTACTACCAGGCTTTTTAAGTGGTTTTATACGCGCACTATTGCAATTAAAGCGCACTATTACTTGCTCATTAGCGTGTGGAGGTCTTACACCGCTACCAGCCCTTTTAATTAATAAACGCCCATCAGCAAGTTTTAGTTCTGAATGATTCAGCTCTGTATCTGTTAATACTTCACTTGGTGTTACAAAATACAAATAACCTTGATGCCGGCGTATTTGTCCATCTAGCAAGTCGATACGCATTTGTGCATCGTTTTTTGCGCACATTGCTTGATTAATAATTTGCTCAAGTTGCTTTTGCGATGGCATCACTTGAGTAAATAGAGCAAGCCACGCACGTACTATATTTGCTATGCGCGCTGCGCTGTATTCACTTATTTGGCTAATGCACAGTGCTTGATGCTCGTTAACACACTTATTTAAATCAAGCTGGGTATATTCATCAAGTAGAGTTTGTTGTCGCTGTAGTAGCTCAATGCTTCGTGCAGTGCATTGCTCAAACCCATTAAAGCGCTCAGCTAACACAGGCACTATTTTTGAGCGTAAAAAATTACGATCAAAACTTTCATCTGTATTAGAGTCATCGGTTATGTGGTTAATACCGAACTGCGCTGCAAACGCTTCTATATCGCTTCGCTTAACGTTCAACAATGGCCGAAAACATACACGGCCACTTTGCAGTAAACGCGCTTGGTGCATAGCACCAAGCCCTTTTAAACCTGAGCCACGCTTTAAGCGCAGTAAAAACGTTTCTACTTGGTCGTTTAAGTGTTGGCCCAGTAAAATAATGCTGCTTTGTGGGCTTAGTTCATCAAGTGCTTTATAACGGGCGTCGCGTGCTTGGGCTTCAAGACTTGTGCGCGACTGCTGATCAATGACAACTTTCGCAGCTTCAAAAGGCACACTAAGCTCAATACATACGTTTTTGCAAAAGCGTTGCCAGTCATCAGCATACTGGCTCAAGCCATGGTGAACATAAATAGCCGAGACATTAATTCCAGGGTTATTTACTTTTAAAGTGTACATTAAATGCAACAACACCACAGAATCAACGCCACCAGAGAGCGCCACTGTAAAAGCAGTGTTGCCTTGCTCAATATAGCTATTTAGTGATTTTTTTAATTGCTGATAAATTGCTGATTTATGCATATGGGCGCACTTTAATATAAAAACTCTGAACATTTTAAAGCAAAAAAGCCGCATAAGCGGCTTTTTTTTAACATTTAATGCGTTTAGCAATAACCAAACGACATTAAACGTTTGTAACGTTGGTCAAGCATTTCTTCAAGCGTAAGCGCTTGAAGATCAGCTAAGTCACGTTTTAGGCGTTCTTTTAAGTTACGTGCCATACCATCGTAATTGCGGTGCGCTCCACCTAGAGGTTCATCAATTAAATTACTGATTAAATCTAGTTCTTTCACGCGCTCTGCAGTTACACCCATAGCTTCTGCTGCAAGTGGTGCTTTGTCGGCGCTTTTCCAAAGAATTGACGCACAACCTTCAGGCGAAATTACAGAATAAGTGCTGTATTGCAACATGTTAACTCTGTCGCCAACACCAATCGCTAATGCACCACCGGAACCGCCTTCGCCAATAACCGTACATATTGTCGGCACTTTAAGTGTCGCCATTACTTTTAAGTTACGTGCGATTGCTTCAGATTGACCACGCTCTTCAGCGCCAACACCTGGGTATGCACCCGGTGTGTCGATAAAAGTCATGATTGGCATTTTAAAACGCTCAGCCATTTCCATTAAGCGTAATGCTTTACGGTAACCTTCTGGCTTTGGCATACCAAAGTTGCGTTTAATTTTTTCAGCAGTGTCACGGCCTTTTTGTTGGCCAATAACCATTACTGGTTCGCCATCTAAACGCGCAACGCCACCTAAAATAGCCGGATCGTTAGCAAAAGTACGATCGCCAGCAAACTCGTCAAATTCCGTGAAAATGCGCTCGATATAATCTCGAGTGTAAGGACGCAACGGATGACGTGCTAACTGTGATACTTGCCAAGCGCCTAAATTAGAAAAAATCTCCTGTTTTTGTTTGGCACTTTTTTCTTTTAGTTTGCTGACTTCCTCTTCTAACTCAAGGTCTAATTCGCCAGCGCGGCTTATATTTTGTAATTCTTCAATTTTTGCTTCTAATTCTGCAATTGGAAGCTCAAAATCAAGATAATTGAGGCTCATGCTCTAAACTACCTAATTAGTTAAATTCTAGTTCTACATCTTGCGCTGCCATTAATGATAACTTATGTATTAAGTCGTCACTTGGCGTAACACACCATTCGATCCCAAGAGTTAATTGAGCCAACGCATCTGGACGTTGGTAATAAACCTTGATCGGACACGTTCCCATTTTATAGGGTTCGAGTACTTTTTGTAATTTATCGAAGAAACCTGCCTCGACTTGCACCATGTTCAGCGTCATTTTAATCGCTTTAATACGTTTTTCACGCGCTTGAGCAATGGTGTTTATTTCTCTGGCGGTCATTGTAATACCACCGGAGAAGTTATCAAAGCTGACCTGTCCAGATATTACCAAGATATTGTTAACTTGGAGCATATCTTGGTACTTTTCAAACTCGTCTGAATACAAGCGTACATCAATCCGTGCACTCTTGTCATCTAAAGTTACTAAGGCCCAACGATTTCCTTTTTTATTAATTAATACCCTTGAAGCAATCACTAAACCTGCGGCCGTTGCAAATACATCACGGTTAGTTGGCTGTAAATCAACTATTTTTCCGCTGGTATAATGCCTAAGCTCACGTCGGTACTGATTTATCGGATGCCCAGTTAAATAAAGGCCTAGCGTTTCTTTTTCACCATCTAACCATTCGTTATCGGTGAGTCCCGTGGCTTTAATAAAGGCTTGTTCAACTTCGTCAGGCTCGGTGGCTAATAAACCAAACAAATCACTTTGCCCTAATAGCTCAGCTTTGTTGTGTTGATCAGCTGCACGCATTGCATCTTTTAAACTGGCCAGTAATGTAGCACGTCCAGATTGGGTTTTTTCTGGCCCTAAATTATCTAGTGCACCTGAGTAAATTAATTTTTCAGTGACGCGTTTATTTAAGCGTTTTAAATCAACTCGGGCACAAAAATCAAATAAATCTTTAAATGGGCCACCTTTCGCACGTGCTTCCAAGATTGCATCAACCGGTGCTTCACCCACGCCTTTAATAGCGCCGATGCCGTAAACAATTTCACCTTGCAGGTTTACTGTAAACTTAAACTCACCTGCATTTACGTCTGGCGGCAATAAAGTGAGCTTCATGTTTTCACATTCGTCCACCAAAATAACTATTTTGTCGGTGTTATCCATATCGGCCGACATTACCGCAGCCATAAACTCAGCAGGATGATGCGTTTTCATCCACAGTGTTTGATACGAAACGAGTGCATATGCCGCTGAGTGAGATTTATTAAAGCCGTAACCAGCGAATTTTTCTACCAAGTCGAAGATTTTTATCGCGAGCTCGCCGTCAATGCCGTTATTTCTTGCGCCATCTTCAAACGTTGAACGCTGCTTTGCCATTTCTTCGGGTTTTTTCTTACCCATTGCACGACGCAGCATGTCGGCGCCACCTAGCGTGTAGCCTGCTAGTACTTGCGCAATTTGCATTACTTGCTCTTGATACAAAATAATGCCGTACGTTGGATCAAGTATTGGTTTTAAGCTTTCGTGCTGATACTGCGCATCTGGGTATGAGATTTCTTCTCGGCCCAATTTTCGGTCGATAAAATTATCTACCATGCCTGATTGCAGCGGACCTGGTCGGAACAAGGCCACAAGTGCAATCATATCTTCAAAGCAATCGGGCTTAAGTCGGCGTACTAAGTCTTTCATACCGCGCGACTCTAGCTGAAATACAGCGGTCGTTTCGGCGCGAAGTAGTAACTCAATACTTTTTTTATCATCCAGTGGAATAGTGTTTATATCAACAGGGTCTTTACCTTGGCGCTCCATGCGCACGTTGGTCATATCGACTGCCCACTGCAATATAGTCAGTGTACGTAAACCCAAGAAATCGAACTTAACTAAGCCTGCGGTTTCTACGTCGTTTTTATCAAACTGTGTGACCGGAAACTTACCTTCGTCATCGCAATAAAGCGCGGCAAAGTCGGTAATAGTGGTTGGCGATATTACTACGCCACCCGCATGTTTACCTGCGTTACGTGTACACCCTTCAAGGATGCGACACATGTCGATTAAATCTTTTACTTCGTTGTCGCCATCGTAGGCTTCTTGCAAGCGTGGTTCTATATCAAACGCTTTAGCAAGCGTCATCCCTGGATCACCTGGAATCATTTTTGAAATACGATCAACAAACCCATAAGGATGCCCAAGCACTCGCCCTACATCGCGTATTACCGCTTTTGCAGCCATAGTACCAAAGGTAATAATTTGCGATACGGCGTTTCGACCATACAAAGCCGACACGTGATCAATTACCTCATCACGTCTATCCATACAGAAATCGACGTCGAAATCGGGCATTGATACACGTTCTGGATTCAAAAATCGCTCAAAAAGCAAGTCGAATTCTAGTGGATCCAAATCGGTAATTTTCAGTGCGTACGCAACTAACGAACCCGCACCTGAACCACGACCAGGTCCAACAGGAATATTGTTATCTTTACTCCACTGAATAAACTCCATTACGATTAAGAAGTAACCGGGGAATCCCATTTGGTTAATTACGCCAAGCTCTATATCAAGTCGCTCGTCGTATTCAACACGTTTTACTTTTCGCTCTTCTTCATCGGGGAATAAAAACTGCAGTCGCTCTTCAAGACCGTCTTCTGACACTTTAACTAAAAACTCATCAATCTTAAGTGAGCCAGTTGGGTAATCAGGTAAAAAGTAAGTCCCTAGCTGAACCGTTACATTACAACGTTTAGCTATTTCTACCGTATTTTGTAGCGCTTCTGGAATATCGCTAAACAGCTCTGCCATTTGCTCTGATGTTTTTAGGTATTGTTCTTCAGAGAACCGTTTAGGGCGGCGTTTATCATCAAGCGTGTAGCCGTCAAAAATAGCAACGCGAATTTCGTGCGCTTCAAAGTTTTCTGGCTTTAAAAATACCACTTCGTTGGTGGCTACAACAGGTAACTGCTCTTTGGTAGCAAGCTCTACCGCCATGTGTAAGTAGTCTTCTTCAAGCGGTCGATTGGTGCGAACTAGCTCAAGGTAGTAGTTATCGCTAAAATGCTGCTTGTAAAAACTAACTACCGATTCAATGACACTTGGGTTATTTTTTAGTAATGCTTTACCTAAGTCACCGTCTTTAGCGCCAGAGAGAATAATTAAGCCCGTTTTATGTTCCACCAGCCATTCTCGGTCAATCACTGGCCGATGAAACACATGCCCACGCTGATACGCTTTAGATATTAACAAGGTAATATTTTTATAGCCGTCGTTGTCTTTGGCTAATATGGTTAAGCGGCTTGGCTCGTCAGGAAATTCAGGACTACGAACCCAAAAATCTGCCCCCACAATCGGCTTAATACCGGCGTTATGCGTGGCGCCATAAAAGCGCACTAAGCCACAAAAGTTCATTTGATCGGTAATCGCAATCGCAGGCATTTGCAGCTCTTGCGCTTTAGCGACTATCGGCTTTGTTTTAGCGAGGCCGTCAACCATCGAGAAGTCAGAATGAACCCTTAAATGGACAAAATCAGGAGCCNCCAATACACGCTGCACAGGCTTAAAGCTTTTACGATGCTCGTCAATCGCGCCGTACTGCTCAAGCGCCGCAAAATGCGCTTTAGTCGGATATCCTTTGTGCCCTGCAAAGCCATATTCTGGGTGGCGTTTATCAAGTTCAATCATTTCATCATCACGCGCTACTTTAGCTAAAATAGACGCGGCTGATATTTCAGCTACCAAGCTATCGCCTTTAACAACGGCTTGCGCTGGCATTGCTAATTTAGGCAAACGATTACCATCTATAAATACAAATTCAGGTTGTGTGCTTAACGCCTCTACTGCGCGGGTCATGGCAAGCATCGTTGCGTGCAGAATATTTAATTCATCAATCTCTGTCGGATTGCAGCGACCATAGGCGTAACACAATGCATTTTCTTTTATTTCAATCGCGAGTGCTTGGCGTTTTTTATCTGTTAATTTTTTAGAATCTGCTAAGCCTGCAATAGGTTTAGTGGGATCTAAAATAACGGCGG
>NZ_AUTN01000135.1:0-58581 GCF_000497955.1 Pseudoalteromonas sp. TAE56 | reverse complement strand
TTGGCTGTTAGAACTCAATCTGTACGAGTGCCCACACAGATGATTGCTTTATATTGTTAAAGAACGTTTTGAGTCGCTTTAGCGCCTCAAGGGATGCGAATAATACACCCTTTATTTTTCGAGTCAACACTTAGTTTTAAACTTTCTTTTTAGATAATTTAAAACCGAAGTTTTATTTAACTCTCTGAGGTAGTTCGTGCCTCGCTATGCGTTGGCGTTTCCCGTCTCAGTGGGGTCGCATTATAGGGAGATTCGAGCGGGGGTCAATGTTTTATTTCAGCTTTTTGACAATTAAATGCATTTAGTATGAAAGCTATACAAATAAAGGGCTGCAGGATACTTTTAGTTTAAAAAACACCCACAACTTATGTATCAATTGATGATGTATTAGTAAGGTTTAAACTAAGCTGTATGTTAAACAAACAACACACAGCTTTATTTAAAATTAAAGATTTATTTAGATGCTATTTCCCATACGGCAATAGAGCCTGATATTTCATTTCCAACGATTAAGAGTGAGTTTGCAGTGGCACTTTGCTCTGCTGAAACGAATACCATTCCTTCAGGTGCTAAATCGCCTGTAATATTCGCTCCTTTAATTAAGCCTCTATTATAGAAGTAGTCTTCAAATTGCACATTGTATGGATTAGTAATGTCGTAAGCCATAATACCGCCCATACGTTCTAAACCAATAAAAGCAAATGTACGATCGTCAATTTTACCAATAGCCAGCGCTTCAGGCTCTGCGCCTTTATCATCTGAACGTGAGTCTCCATTGTTTTCATCTTCATTATTGTTAAATGATTCACCATGCACAGATGCTGTTATACGTGCTATATCGTCACCTGAATCAAAAACCACCAGCCCATTGCTATCCCAAATAGTAAAAGAACGTGCGCCATAGCCGTAAAGCGATTCGTATTGTCCGTCGTTATTGGTATCGCCTTTTATTGTTGTTACTTTTAAGCGACCAATATCATCATCGTCGTTATTTAAGTAATCAAAATTAGCAGCAAGAGTTAAGTCTTCAACGCGGCTTTCATCTATATAAGCTAAGCAGCCATCGTCTTCATCGTAATCAAGTCCGCCCTTTGCTATACAGTCTGCTTCATCCGTTGTATCAAAAAAGTATTCTCTTGCGTCACCTTCGTTGGCAGTGACTATAAAGTTAGCGCCTTTCCAACTAAAGCTTGAGATAGTATCGGGCTGGTACATACCATAGAGCCCTGGGTATGATTTAAAATTAACGCCGCCATCTTTATCTGAGGCATCAAGTTGTAAGCTTGACCACTCTTTAAAGCCTAAGCCCTTTAGCTCAAGACTGTTGTCTTGTAGGTTAACTATTGCAAGTGCATTGTTTTCTTGAATAGATACATAAGCATATTTGTTATCTTTAGAAATGCTAACGTACTCGGGCTCTAAATCCATAGCTACTGTGGTATTTATTAGATTACCGTTAATAGTACGACCATTTGGATTTGCAAAAACTATCCCTTGCGCTTCTAGTTCGGTTTGTTTGTTGTTATAGGCTTTAAAATCAATATTTATTGCTGTATCAGCTATTACATTATTTGTTATATCGATAATACTAATAGAACCTTCAGGATCTACGCTGTAGTCGCCACTTGGTTCACCTTCGTTAGCAACCACTGCCTTTGCGCCATCGTGGGTGAACGTCACCATGTCTGGTAAAAATCCGACTGTAACATTTTTAATAAAGACAGGTGATTCGCCGCTTATATCGTAAAAAGCAATTTGCCCTTCATCACCCGTGCTTTCAGCAGCCATTGCAACCGCTAGTAAATTATTGTTTTCATCAATAGCAATGCTGTTTGCATCGCCTTGGGTGTGCTCGTTTAAAGGCAACGTAATGACCGAGGTTAAGTTTGTGGCGCTTATAACCCCTTCGTTATCTTTAACAAGTGCGGCAGTATCAAAGATGTCTGCGGGTAAAATATTAACAACAGCATCATCGCCTGAACTGTTAATAGCGTAAATCCATTTTTTAGATGCTTGGTAAGCAACTATTTCAGCGGCACCTTCTGGACTTTGTGCATTTAATACTCCTCTTCCTACGAGGCTAATATTTAATACTGAATTAGCATTTATACCATTTAACCCATTAGTCCCACCTGCGCCTTGTTCTCCCTGTAATCCTTGAGAGCCGTTTTGACCATCGTCACCATCAAGTGAGCAACCAGTAAGAACAGATATAAGTGACAGCGCAATAATTGATTTTTTAAACATGTGATTTTCCTTAGTATTGTATTTGCTAAATATCAACACACAGGCATGACAAGATTATGGCAGTTTTATTTTGATTAGCTTTCGGCAATAAAAAAGCGAGTGTTAAACTCGCTTGCAGCTAAGGAGTAGCTTATTACCCATGAAATCAGCTTTGTAACTAAAAGCTATTAATATGCTCATTACGCCTTTTTCGAGTTTCTTCTATAAACTCTTTTAGCTCATCAACAGAAGGTTCAATACCTTGTTGGTTTTTTTGCTCGAACCAATCGGCTATATCACTGATTATGACAGAGCCACCTTGTAAGCATAACTCATCGTTTTTTAGCCAAACATCAGGCGCTCGAAGTGAGGGTCCGGTGTACCAACTACAATAAGTGTAACCTTTGCTTTTTAAATTAGACTCTATAACAAGATTCGTCGGGATTGATAGAATTAATAAAACAATTAAACCTACAACTGCACTTTTAAATGCATTAATTAAAGTTAACTTTATATCAAACCCCAAAAAACGCTGTAAAGTTGATAAAAACGTTAAAAATAAGCAAGGTAATAATAAAAAAGATAATAGTATGGTGGCTTGCTCTTTGATAAAAAATTGAGGCTGACTAACTAAAAATATAGTTTCCACTTCGGAAAAAAAGTTTAAGGCTATCTTGTAGCACAGTCCCCCACTAACAATTAACAAGAAAAAAACAGATGCTAATTCTTTCATATTTGCAAGAGATAACTTTTTATCTGCTTTTTTCCATTCTAAAAACTTCACAAGTTATAAGACCTAGTTTTTTTAAACATAGGAACTCCAAAGGTTTCATGTAAAAATTCATTTGGATTTTCTTTATATTCGCTATTAATTTTTTGCGCTCCAGCCTTAATTTTAACTACACCACTCTGTATCTTATTTTCAATATTTCTTAACTCATCAGAAAGTACTTTTACATAATCACTGGTATCTGAAAATGCAATTGAAAAAGCCACCCCAACGATTACAACAACCAACAAGGGCACTAATACTGTACCTGCAATTATTGTTGCTAAACCTGCTGATGCTGCTGATGCGACACCTAATATTGTACTAGTAGTCACAATAGCAGCTCCAACTACAGCCATATCCACGGCTACACCTGCCACTAAGTCATGCCATGTTTTTTGATCGTTTAAAAGGTAGTCTGTAGCATGAAATGTCACTGAAATTACTAGAGTGAGCACAAACCCACCCTTCATAGCTTTTGCAGCTTCTAATTTACCGACACCGATAGTAAAAAGTTTGGGGTTACTTGCTAAATAACGAGTACCCGTTAAATGAGCTTTGATACCAGGATAAGAAGACATTATAATAGCAGGGGAACCATTATAAACTTTAATTTTAAACTTACCAAAAACATTACCTTGGCGCTGCATTGCAGCCGCTATAATGGCTAATGCCTTCATATCATCAAATAAAGGGTATAACCCACCCCCTGTCTTTAATGGATCTTTAATTCGTTTCCATTTACTTGATAGTGAATTATGCTCTTCCAGTAACTCATCAAGCCAATCAACCACTTCTGAACGAGATTTACCTTGCTTCATCTTTACAGAAATAATGTATTCTACAAACTCTGCAGAATTCATTTGTATCAGCGTGTGATTGTTACCTGATAGAAGACTTTTAATTTGATTTTGACGTTGCCTTTCGGCAATAGCACGGCGAGCATATGCAGACATAGGAGTTCCTTAAGTGTATTTTTTAATCCGTTAATCATAAGTTTAAATAATAGTCAAAATATAAGCAATAAAAAAGCGAGTATATAACTCGCTTTAAAAAGGTGTTGGCTTATTATTTTTTAACAGGTCGTTTCCAGCCAGTTAAATTACGCTGCTTAGAGCGTGCGATTGCTAGTTGATCATCTTCAACAGTACTGGTGATCACAGAGCCTGCACCAATTGTTGCAGTTGCACCTATATTTACAGGGGCAACGAGTGATGAATTAGAGCCAATAAAGGCATTATCGCCAATAATAGTTTTTGCTTTATTAACACCATCGTAGTTACAGGTAATAGTGCCTGCACCAATATTTACTTTTTCGCCAATTTCAGCATCACCTAAATAACTTAAGTGGTTGGCTTTAGAGCCTTTACCTAATCGGGTTTTTTTCATCTCTACAAAGTTACCAATGTGCGAGTCTTCTTCCATTACAGCGCCAGGGCGAAGGCGAGCATAAGGACCCAGCGTACATTTATCAGCAACTGTGGCATCTTCAATCAGTGTATTAGCTTTAATGACAACGTTATCGCCAATACTACAATTTTTAAGTACGCAGTTTGGACCTATTTGTACATTGTTACCAAGCGTGACCGTGCCTTCAAAAATAACGTTTATATCAATTAATACGTCTTCGCCTGTTTTAACATCGCCACGTACATCAATACGCGCCGGGTCGGCTAGGGTGGCACCATTTAACATTAACTCTTCTGCTTGCCATGCTTGATAAGCACGCTCTAAGCCTGCAAGTTGTACGCGGTTGTTTGCGCCTTCAACTTCCATTGCATGATCTGGCTGCGCTGAAGTAATTTCTACACCTTCACTGTGAGCCATAGCAACAATATCTGTAAGGTAGTATTCGCTTTGTGCATTGTTGTTAGATAGATTGCCTAACCATGTTTTTAAAAGCTTACCGTTAACCGCCATAATGCCGGTGTTTACTTCGCTAATAAGTAACTGCTCTGCACTTGCATCTTTTTGCTCAACAATACCAACAAGCTTGCCATTTTCACGCAGCATACGTCCGTAACCATTTGGGTTAACCAAATTAACTGTTAATACCGCTAAACCATTTTTAGGTGTTGCAGCTAATAAGCGCTCAAGCGTTGATTGCTTTGTAAGTGGTACATCGCCGTATAAAACAAGTACGGTGTCGTCGTCATTAATGTGTGGGTTAGCTTGAGCTACTGCGTGGCCAGTACCAAGTTGCTCTGCTTGGAGTACCCAATTTACATCGTTATCGGCAAGTTGTTTTTGTAATAGTTCGCCGCCGTGTCCGTAAACTAAGTTTGTGGTTGTTGCACCTAATGCCATCGCATTATCAATAACATGCTGCACCATTGGTTTACCTGCAACGTTGTGCAGAACTTTAGGTAGAGCAGAGCGCATACGAGTACCTTTACCCGCAGCAAGAATAACTGTTGTTAGAGCCATTAAAACAATTTCCTTTTTTCGTTGTTTTAGCTAAATAAGTTTTATGTTTTATCAGAAGATTACGTAAATCACTTCTTGTGCAAATACTCAGTAGGTTAGTTTATTAGTACTGAATCTTGACTGAAAAACACACTTAATTGAATGGCGTTATTGTAGCGAGGATTGGTTAAGGATATAAGTGTAAATGTGTAGATAACAATCTGATAAACCCATTATTTAGCATTTATAAAAAACGGCTATTAAATATCTAAATTATAGGCACAAAAAAGCCCACTCAAAGTGGGCTTTTAAAAACCGGATAGGCTTACTTATGACGTAATTGCTGAATTACGCGTAACTGAGCAACTGCTTCTGCCAGTCGCGTAGCCGCTTGCTGATAATCAAACTCAACAGCTGACGAATTCGCCATATGTTCTTCAGCTTCACGTTTAGCTTTTTGTACAGAATCTTCATCTAAATCTTCACCACGAACCGCAGTATCTGCAAGAATCGTGATGTGATTTGGTTGAACTTCTAATGTACCGCCAGCAACATATATCACATCTTCGTGACCAAATTGCTTAACTAAACGTACCATACCAGGTTTAAGGGCAGTTAGTAGTGGAGCATGGCCTAGGTTTACACCCAGCTCGCCTTCACTACCAGATACTTGAATCGATTCAACAAGACCAGAGAACAAACTCTGCTCAGCGCTTACTACGTCAAGATGTACAGTCATAGCTGTCATACTACCCTCCTAGTTACATGCCTTTGGCTTTTTCTTGAGCTTCTTCGATAGAGCCAACCATGTAGAACGCTTGCTCTGGAAGGTCATCAAACTCGCCGTTTAAAATGCCTTTAAAGCCAGCAATTGTATCTTTTAGTGATACGTATTTACCAGACGCGCCTGTAAACACCTCTGCCACGAAGAATGGCTGAGATAGGAAACGTTGGATTTTACGTGCACGAGATACAAGTTGCTTATCTTCGTCAGAAAGCTCGTCCATACCTAGGATTGCAATGATGTCTTTAAGTTCTTTATAACGCTGAAGAACTGTTTGAACGCCACGTGCAATACCATAGTGCTCTTCACCAATTACTTGTGGATCAAGCTGACGTGAAGATGAATCAAGTGGGTCTACCGCTGGGTAGATACCAAGCGATGCGATATCACGTGAAAGTACTACTGTTGCGTCTAAGTGAGCAAAGGTAGTTGCTGGAGATGGATCTGTTAAATCATCCGCAGGTACGTATACCGCTTGGATTGAAGTAATTGAACCCGTCTTAGTAGAAGCGATACGCTCTTGAAGCACACCCATTTCTTCAGCAAGTGTAGGCTGGTAACCTACCGCTGATGGCATACGACCAAGTAGTGCAGATACTTCTGTACCAGCAAGTGTATAACGGTAGATGTTATCTACGAAGAAAAGTACATCGCGACCTTCGTCACGGAACTTTTCAGCCATAGTAAGACCAGTTAACGCTACGCGTAAACGGTTACCTGGAGGCTCGTTCATCTGACCGTATACAAGCGATACTTTATCAAGTACGTTTGAATCGTTCATCTCATGGTAGAAATCGTTACCCTCACGTGTACGCTCACCAACACCTGCGAATACTGAGTAGCCGCTGTGCTCGATTGCGATGTTACGGATAAGTTCCATCATGTTTACGGTTTTACCAACACCGGCACCACCGAATAAACCAACTTTACCACCTTTAGCAAACGGACATACAAGGTCGATAACCTTGATACCTGTTTCTAAAAGTTCAACTGAACTTGATTGCTCTTCGTAAGAAGGCGCTGCACGGTGAATAGACATACGGTCTTCTTCGCCGATTGGACCCGCTTCATCGATTGGCTCACCAAGTACGTTCATGATACGACCAAGTGTTGCAGTACCAACTGGAACTTGAATCGATTCACCTGTATTCATAACTAAAGCACTACGACGTAAACCATCAGTAGTACCCATAGCGATAGTACGCACTACACCGCCACCTAGCTGTTGTTGGACTTCTAAAGTCAAACCAGCTAAATCGCCATCTGTAACTCTTAGTGCGTGGTATACCGCTGGCACGCTATCTTGTGGAAATTCAATATCCACAACGGCGCCGATAATTTGGACGACCTTACCTAAACTCATGTCTATTCCTCTCGTTAATCTTTACCCGAAGCATTAAACTGCTGCTGAGCCAGAACAAATCTCACTAATTTCTTGTGTGATTGCTGCTTGGCGAGCCTTGTTATAAACAAGCTGTAGCTCATCCATAAGGTCACCTGCGTTATCAGTTGCAGCTTTCATTGCAACCATACGAGCAGCTTGTTCAGAGGCAGCATTTTCTACTACACCTTGGTATGCTTGAGACTCAATAAAGCGTACTAACAAAGACTCTAAAATAGCCTCTGGGTTTGGCTCGTATAAGTAATCCCATGTGTGAGCAGATACTTCTTCTTCAGCTTTTGGCAAAGGGAGTAACTGATCTATAATTGGCTCTTGCTTCATGGTATTAACGAACTTGTTATATACCAAGAATAAACGGTCTATTTTGCCTTCAGAAAATGCATCAAGCATTATTTTTACAGGACCAATAACATCTTGTACTGAAGGTTTATCTCCTAGGCCCGCTTTTTTAGCGAGTAGTTGACCACCAAAACGTTGGAAGAAACCAGCTGCTTTACTACCTAAAGTAGCAAACTCAGCATCAACACCTTTTTCTTTCCACGCTTTAACATCAAGTGCAACTTTCTTAAACTCGTTTGAGTTTAGACCGCCACACAGACCACGGTCTGTAGAGATAACAATATAACCAACTCGTTTTACTTCACGATCTTTTAAGAACGGGTGAGTAAAATCAAGATTTGCTTGAGCAACACGACCAATTACTTCACGTAATTTGTCAGCGTATGGACGGCTTGAAGCAACGCGTTCTTGCGCCCTTTTCATTTTAGACGCAGCAACCATTTCCATTGCGCTAGTGATCTTTTGAGTATTTTTAATACTCCCGATCTTGCTTTTAATCTCTTTTCCGCTGGCCATGACTCTCTCTCCGAATCAAGGTGTGCTTTAGTTTCCTAAAGCGCACCATTAATAACTAAATTACCAAGTTTGCGTAGACTTGAACTTCGTTAGAAGTTCTTTAAGCTGCGCTTCGATCTCGGCATTTAAGTTACCAGTTTCATTGATTTGAGCCACAAGCTCTGCGTATGTGCTACTTGCATAAGAAAGTAAAGCAGCTTCAAAGTCACCGATTTTCGAGATTTCGATGTCTTGAAGGAAGCCTTTTTCAGCAGCAAATAACGACAAAGACATATCAGCAACAGACATTGGCGCGTACTGTTTCTGCTTCATTAGCTCTGTTACACGCTCACCATGCTCAAGTTGAGCACGAGTTGCATCATCAAGGTCAGACGCGAACTGCGAGAACGCAGCTAATTCACGGTACTGAGCTAGGGCTAGACGGATACCGCCACCTAGTTTCTTAACGATTTTAGTTTGTGCAGCACCACCAACACGCGATACCGAGATACCAGCATTTACTGCCGGACGGATACCTGAGTTGAATAAGTCAGTTTCTAAGAAGATCTGACCATCGGTGATAGAGATAACGTTAGTCGGTACGAACGCAGAAACGTCGCCGCCTTGAGTTTCAATGATTGGCAATGCCGTCAATGAACCAGTTTTACCTTTTACTTCACCATTGGTGAACTTTTCAACGTAATCTGCGTTTACACGCGATGCACGCTCTAAAAGACGAGAGTGAAGGTAGAATACGTCACCTGGGTATGCTTCACGGCCTGGTGGACGCTTAAGTAGTAATGAAATTTGACGGTAAGCAACTGCTTGCTTAGACAAATCATCATATACGATTAATGCGTTTTCACCACGGTCACGGAAGTATTCACCCATAGTACAGCCCGCGAACGGTGCTAAGTACTGAAGTGCCGCAGATTCAGAAGCAGATGCAACAACTACGATAGTATTTGCTAGTGCACCATGCTCTTCTAATTTACGAACTACGTTTGCAATAGTAGACGCTTTTTGACCAATCGCAACGTACACACACTTAACGCCTGTGTCTTTTTGATTGATGATTGCATCGATTGCTAGTGCAGTTTTACCTGTTTGGCGGTCACCAATGATAAGCTCACGTTGACCACGACCAACTGGAATCATCGCATCAATAGATTTATAACCAGTTTGAACTGGCTCATCTACAGATTTACGCTCGATTACACCTGGTGCGATTTTTTCTACAGGTTCAAACCCGTCGTTATCTAGAGCGCCTTTACCATCGATTGGAGCACCTAGTGTGTTTACAACACGACCAAGTAGACCAGGACCAACAGGAACTTCTAAAATACGACCAGTAGTATATACTTTTACGCCTTCAGTAAGGTCAGCGTACGGACCCATTACTACTGCACCAATTGAGTCGCGCTCAAGGTTTAGTGCGATAGCATAACGGCTGCCAGGAAGCTCAATCATTTCACCTTGCATACAGTCAGCAAGACCGTGGATGCGGATGATACCGTCAGTAACAGATACAATAGTACCTTCGTTACGAGCTTCACTTACAACTTCGAACTTCTCAATACGTTGTTTGATCAGATCTGAAATTTCAGTGGAATTAAGTTGCATGCTCTTTTTCCCAATTACGATTGTAGTGTTGTAGCTAAGCGGCTTAATTTACCGCGAATAGTACCGTCGATTACAGTGTCGCCAGACCTAATAATAAGTCCGCCAACCACTGACGCGTCTTCACTACAATTCAGCTTAACTTTGCGTGCGAAACGTTTTTCAAGTGCCGCTACCAATGACTCTTGCTGCGCAGCAACAAGAGGAGTTGCAGAAATCACATCTACTTCGATTTCTTTATCGTATTCTGCTTTAAAATCAGCAAATAACTGTGCAACTTCAGGTAGAGCTATCAAACGTCCATTTTCAGCCATCACCTTAACTAGGTTCTGACCTTGTTCGTTGAGCTGCTCAGCACAAAGTTGAATAAATAATTCAGCTTGTGCAGTAGCTGTAGGCATACTCGCTAAAACAGATGATGCTTGCTCATTGCTGGCTACGTGGCCAGCAAAGAACAACATATCGTTCCAGCTTTCAAGAGTGCCTTTCTCAACGGCAAGTTCAAAAGCCGCTTTAGCGTATGGGCGAGCGATAGTAGTCAAATTAGACATGCTCATACCCTCCTAATTACAGCTCAGCGACAAGTTTTTCAACGATGTCACTATGTGCGGCTTGATTAATTTCACGCTCTAAAATACGTTCTGCACCAATCACTGCCAGCGTTGCTACTTGCTTACGTAGCTCTTCTGTTATGCGATTACGTTCAGACTCAACTTCAGAGTGCCCTTGAGCAATGATACTTTCACGCTCTTGCTGACCACGAAGTGTTTCTTCGTCAACAATTAGCACTGCACGCTTTTTAGCTTGTTCAATGATATCAGCCGCTTGAGCTTTTGCATCTTTAAGCTGTTCAGCAGCTTTCTTTTGCGCAAGTTCTAAGTCTTTTTCGGCTCTATCAGAGGCAGCTAAACCATCTTCGATTTTTTTCTGGCGAGCTTCAATTGCACCGTTTAGTGGTGGCCATACGTATTTCATACAAAATAATACGAACACCGTAAACGCAATCAATTCACCGATAAGAGTGGCGTTTAAATTCACAACCGCTCCTCCTTAAATAGTAAGCTGTTCAAAAAATAAAATTAAAGTACGAACAACAATACCATAGCGATACCAACACCAATCATTGCTACAGCATCGATTAGACCAGCAAGAATAAACATCTTAACTTGTAGCGAAGGTGCAAGCTCAGGTTGACGCGCACATGCTTCAAGGAATTTACCGCCCATGTTACCAAAACCGATTGCTGTGCCGATTGCACCAAAACCGATTAGTAAAGCTACTGCGATGTATTTTAAGCCTGTTAATAATTCTAAAGCTTCCATTTATTTCTCCAAAGTTTCAATTGTAAAGTTAAAAGTAAAAGTAAAATTGTAAATCTAAAAATTAGTGATTATCTGAACTTGCCATGCTTAGGTATACAATCGTAAGCATCATGAATAAGAATGCTTGTAATGTAATAACTAGAATATGGAATACAGCCCAAACAAAGTGCAACGGTAGTTGCATAAAACCGATAGCGCCGATCAAGATGAAAATCAACTCACCAGCATATAAGTTACCAAACAAACGTAGTGCTAATGAAAACGGTTTAGAAACGAGTGCAATCAGTTCAAGTAATAAGTTAAATGGTATCAAAATAATTTGAACAAACATGTTATTTGAGCTGAACGGATGAAGCGTTAACTCTTTAATAAACCCGCCAATACCTTTTATTTTGATTGAAAAACCAACCATTAGTATAAATACACCCAGCGCTAGCGCTGAAGTCATATTAATGTCAGTCGTTGGTACAATTTTCATGTACACATCGTGTGAATCCATACCAAATGCAGTCTCACCAACGAAACCTGCAAATGCTGGAAGGAAATCAACTGGTATTAAATCCATTAAGTTCATTAAGAACACCCAAACGAAAATCGTTAAGGCTAATGGTGCAATAAGTTTGCTTTTACCATGGAAAGTATCGCGTACGTTGTCGCCAACAAATTCTACGATTATTTCAATAAAACACTGAAATTTTCCAGGTACACCTAGTGTTGATTTTTTAGCGGCACTACGAAAGATCCATAAAAATATAAGACCTAAACCGATAGACCATGCAAGGGTATCTATATGCCATGTCCAGAATCCACTGTCCGTACATGCTTTATTGAAGGCGAGACCTGTATCGGTCGAACACATCTTAGCATTGGTCAAATGGTGCTGGATATGGCCAGATAGAGTAACTTCTTCTGCTGCCATGTTATATCCCAAAAGTTAATGTTTAAAAAAAACGGGTGCGAACAATCCAGTAAAGAGCGCCAGTATATAAGTACTAAAAAAGGGTAATAAAATTACCGGAAAATGCTTCAGTACTAGCGCAAACAATACAATTGTTAGCATAAACTTTAATCCGTTGCCGCGTTTCAACGAGGCATACGCTTGATTTGCTCGACTTGCACCCATATATCTGAATGCATAGAGTGCAAATACAAAGTGCGGAAGTACTGCTACAGCTCCACCAGCGAGTGATGAAAACGCGGCATTGACTCCCGAACTAAAAAAAATAATTACAGCAGCAACTAATGCTACAACACCCTGAAGGCAAATTAACTTTAATACGGCAAGTCGATATGGACTCGCTAACTTATCAGTCACGTTTAGTTAACCTTTATTGCGTTCTAATTGTTAGGGTGTGAAAACTGGCGAAATTATACTTAATCCTGCCAGTTTTGCAACTTGAGTAGATGCTTTGTAACACGAAATAGCTACAAATGTCCCTTTTTAGACATGTAGAAAACTAATGGTGGGTATTGTCGTGATTGATACGATTTAAAATGCCGTCAAGTTCATCTAGGTTAGTATACGAAATAACCAGTTTACCTTTGCCTTTTTTATTGTAGTTAATCTCTACTTTAGCACCTAGGTTTTCAGCGAGTTGTTGTTCTAACTGCTTAACATCTGGATCTTTTTCGCTTATTTCTTTGGCAGGTATAGGTTCTAAAATTGAACGTACGAGCTTTTCAGTTTCTCGAACTGTTAATGCTTTAGCGACAGCTAAACGAGCAGCATCTGACTGCGCTTCACCTTCAAGAGCCAAAAGACAACGAGCATGGCCCATTTCAATATCGCCATGCTCTAACAGAATTTTTACATCGCTATTTAGATTATTTAAACGAAGTAAGTTAGTTACTGTGGTACGTGATTTGCCCACCGCATCAGCTACTTGTTGATGTGTTAATTCAAATTCTATTAGTAAACGGTTAAGTGCAACTGCTTCTTCCATAGCATTTAAATCTTCACGCTGAATATTTTCTATCAGTGCAATCGCAACGGCAGCTTCATCAGGTACATCTTTAATAATACAAGGTACTGTTTCAAGCTTAGCTATTTGCGCTGCGCGCCAGCGACGTTCACCAGCAATAATTTCAAAGCTATTATGTGCAATAGGGCGCACAACAATAGGTTGAATAATACCTTGTGAGCGAATAGAACTAGCAAGCTCTTCTAGCGCCTCTTCAGACATGTCTTTACGAGGTTGGTATTTACCAGAGTGTAAAAACTCTATTGGAAGTTTTTGTAATTCACTGTTATTTGGCCCAGCTGCATTTTTTACAGCTTCAGTCACGTTTGATGTGTCTTGTTCCTTGCTTGCGCTCGGTGCAGGCTTTGACGAACTTAAAAGTGCATCGAGTCCTCGGCCTAAACCTCGTTTTTTAGCAGACATGTTATTTTTTTACCTCAAAGTTAGGCGACAACGGATGCTGTTTTTTCTTTTCTGCGTAACATTTCACCAGCGAGTGCTAAATAAGCTTTAGCGCCACTTGATGCCCGGTCATAGTACATAGCAGGAGTACCAAAACTAGGTGCTTCAGCTAAACGAACATTGCGCGGGATCACCGTACGGTATACTTTATCGCCAAAATGTTGTTTTAATTGTTCTGATACATCATTTGCCAAACGGTTACGCGGGTCGTACATAGTACGAAGTATGCCTTCAATTTGTAAGCTAGGATTCACTAACTTAGCAAGCTGCGTAATCGTATCCATTAATGCAGTTAACCCTTCAAGTGCATAATACTCACACTGCATTGGCACTAAAATAGAATCAGCAGCAGCCATTGCATTAACAGTTAACATATTTAGAGAGGGTGGACAGTCGATAAAAATAAATTCGTACTGGTCCTGAATTTTTTCAAGTGCGTTACGTAAACGCACTTCACGGGCAAACAATTCCATCAATTTAACTTCTGCAGCGGTTACATCACCGTTTGCAGCAATCATATGGTATTCACCAGACGTTTCTTTGATTATAACGTCTTCTATAGGTTTATCTTCAATAAGTAAGTCGTAAATAGTTGGCACGTCGCCATACTTATCTACGCCACTACCCATAGTCGCATTACCTTGCGGATCGAGATCAATTAACAGCACTTTACGTTTCGTTGCAGCCATAGACGCAGCGAGGTTAACAGCGGTTGTAGTTTTACCCACTCCACCTTTTTGATTTGCTAATGCGATGACTTTTGCCACGGTGTCTCTGATCCCTAGTCTTTAGAAAGAATAATTAAATGTCGTTGTGCATCTAACTTAGGTACTTCTAATGCAATTTTTTGCTCAAACTTAACGCCTGCAGGCAGTGACTCTAGCTCTTCGCTAGGGAACACTCCTTTAAGTGCTATAAATTTACCCGAATGATCGATTAAGTGCGAACACCAGTCAACCATATCTTGTAATGAAGCAAATGCACGACTTAGTACGCCGTCTAATTTAACACTTGGTTGATATTCTTCAACTCTTGACTGAACCGGGGTTACATTATCAAGACCAAGCTCATGTTTAACATGCATTAAAAATCGTACACGTTTACCTAAGCTATCTAATAACACAAAATGTGTATTAGGTAATGCAATTGCTAATACGATACCCGGTAATCCAGGACCCGTTCCAACATCAATATAATGATGACCGGGTAAGTGAGGCGCAACAACTAAGCTATCCATAATATGCTTAATCATCATTTCTTCAGGTAAGCGTACTGAGGTTAAGTTATAAGCCTTATTCCACTTATTCAATAACTCGACGTAACGAACTAGCTGTTGCTGTTGTTTTTCTGTTAGCGCAATATCAGTTTGCGCTAACAATGTAGTTAATTGTTGCTGTAACACTATGTACCCTTACCGTTACGCGGATTTGCGTAATAAGCCTTGCTTCTTCAGATACACTAATAATAGCGAAATCGCCGCTGGGGTGATACCAGAAATACGCGATGCTTGACCAATAGTGTCAGGACGCGACTCAATAAGCTTGGCAACTACCTCATTTGACAAACCAGATACGGTTTTATAATCAAACTCTTTTGGTAAAATTGTTTGCTCATGACGAAGCTGTTTGTTGATCTCATCTTGTTGACGCGCAATGTAACCTGCGTACTTAGTATGGATCTCAACTTGTTCAAGTGCCGCTTTGTTTGTAAATTCAGATCCTAATCCTTCTATAGCCATAAGATCGTTATAACGAATCTCTGGGCGACGAAGTAATTCTTCTAAACTTGCTTCACGTGTAAGCGGTGTTTTCAGTAATGCATTTACTTGATCTACAACGGCGTGATCTTTATGAATCCACGTATCTTTAATGCGTTGCTTCTCTTTTTCGATGATTTCCATTTTTTCGTTAAATGCCTGCCAGCGTTCGTCATTTACTAAACCTAGCTCACGGCCTTTTTCAGTTAAACGAATATCAGCGTTATCTTCACGAAGTAATAAACGGTATTCGGCACGACTGGTAAACATGCGGTATGGTTCTTTTGTACCCAATGTTGCTAAGTCGTCGATTAATACACCCACGTAAGCTTCATCACGACGTGGTGTCCAAGAATCTTTGCCTTGCACTTTTAGTGCAGCATTCATGCCTGCAATTAAGCCTTGTGCACCTGCTTCTTCATAGCCAGTAGTACCATTAATTTGACCCGCAAAAAATAAACCTTCAATAAATTTAGTTTCTAAAGATTGTTTTAAATCACGTGGATCAAAGTAATCATATTCAATTGCGTAGCCAGGTCGACAAATATGTGCATTTTCAAAACCTGTAATCGATTGCACAATCTCAAGTTGTACATCAAACGGTAAACTAGTCGAAATACCATTTGGATATAATTCGTATGATGTTAAACCTTCAGGCTCAACAAATATTTGATGTTTATCTTTATCTGCAAAGCGAACAATTTTATCTTCAATTGAAGGGCAGTATCGTGGACCAATACCTTCAATAACACCTGAGTACATAGGTGAGCGATGTAAGTTTTTGCGAATAACATCATGTGTTTTTTCGTTTGTGTAAGTTATGTAACACGGTATCTGTTGTGGGTGATCAGATTGTTTACCCATAAACGAAAACACAGGTGTTGGTGTATCACCAGGCTGTGCTTCCATTTTTGTAAAATCAACAGTACGTGCATCAATACGTGGTGGTGTACCGGTTTTTAAACGATCAACTCTAAATGGATGTTCACGTAAGCGATCAGCTAAAGCGATTGAAGGGGGATCGCCTGCACGACCGCCTTTATAATTTTCTAAACCAATATGAATTAAACCGCCTAAAAAAGTACCCACGGTTAAAACAACACTTGGTGCACTAAAACGTAAACCCATTTGAGTTACTACGCCAGTAACACGATCGTTTTCAACAATAAGATCATCACATGATTGTTGAAAAATCTTAAGGTTATCTTGGTTTTGTAATGTTGTTTGAATAGCCGCTTTGTACAAAGCGCGATCTGCTTGTGCTCGAGTAGCACGAACAGCAGGTCCTTTTGAAGAATTTAGTGTACGAAATTGGATCCCGCCTTTATCAATGGCCTGTGCCATTGCACCACCAAGCGCGTCGATCTCTTTTACCAAATGACCTTTGCCAATCCCACCAATTGCTGGGTTGCAAGACATTTGACCAAGGGTATCCATATTGTGAGTCAGTAGCAGGGTATTCATCCCCATGCGGGCAGCTGCTAATGCGGCTTCAGTGCCAGCATGTCCACCACCTACTACGATAACGTCAAAATTTTCGTGAAAAATCATTAATGGGATCCTACTTAAATCAAACCGGTAAACTTCAAAAGGGAGCGTATTCTACCTAGAAATTGGCAGAAGATAAATGATTAAACAAAGGGCAAGATCTAAGTATGTGATCTCTAATAATATAAAGGATCTTTTAAAGAGATCTTTTATTACTATTACTACTACTGATCGACTTTTCTGTTGATAAGGTTTAGATCTTCATTTAAAACATGAAATTAGATCAGATCTAAAGGTGTTAATATGATCGGATCATCCAGCAAATAAGCTCTGATCAAAAAGGCACTTTATGCACAGGGTTGAATCAGTTGGATCTTATCCAATGGATAAGCATGCTTTAAAACGCAGTTTATTCAATCTTTATCCACAAAACCTATTAAATTATTAGTAAATTGTGGGTAACTTTATATATAACTTTTTACTTGATCTATCTATTTTATGCCTGTTTGAGCTATCCAAGAGTCTAACCATGTTAATGCAGTGTCCTCTGGTAGTGCTTCATCGAGAATATTAAGCTCTAAACGTTCTGCTACTTTTATAGCGCCTTTTTGAGTTAATAAGGCATCTATATTACGTCCTGCTAGGTTATAAGTGTCATAACTAGTGTCGCCTAAAGCGATTACTGAATATTTTAATTCAGATAAATCATCTGCTTGAGTTACATCTTCAACAAAACTAATAAGATTTTCAGGGTAATCACCTGCACCATAAGTTGATGTGCAGATTAACCAAATGGTATTTTGCTGATCAATATCGCTAAATTCAGGTTGATCATGTAGTTGCGTAGTAATACCAAGGTTATTAAGCGCGTCGCTTAATTGCTCTGCAACATACTCGGCCGATCCCATTTGGCTGCCGACAATAAGATTTACTGAACTCATGAATATTAGTGATCACATTGGTTTTAATTACCGCCTATGATAACTGAGTGAGGATAACAGTAAAGTTAAGAGTGCTTTTTTGTATAACTATTTTTGCGGTAATTTTACACTCAATCAAAATTGTGCCTTTAAGTTATTGATAATGCGATGTTTAACAAATTATCTTTAAATGTAATCTTCTGATCAAGTTGTTGATAACAGTGGGGAAAGCTCTGCTTAAAGTGTTTTTTTAGGTTGTTTTATATTCGCTAAGTTATTGATATTACTTGTCAGTAAAAAATTAAATTGTAAATATCCCAATTAAAAATACTTGTTGATCATAATGTGGATATAAAGCCTGTTGATAACCTTAAATTTAGATCGAAAATAATTTTTAAAAATGATCTAATAAAGCAGATCTAATGAAATTAATTAAAAATAAGTTCATAAATAGATAAATTTCAATTGATCATGAGGTTTTTGCGGCTGATTTACCTAGTTTTGGTATTTATCTGAGTTGAAAATTAGATATTGTGGATAAGTGATCTCGGTATTTTTAATTTTATGCGAATTTAGAGCTGCTATTTTTATTAATTTTGCTGGTGGAGTTAGCAGATCAAAAGTTTTGAATACTTAACAGTTGAGTTATTTTATTTAAAAATCACAGTGATTATCAAATTATAGATTGTCAAAAGTAAGCTTTTTAGAGTACTAATCAGTGTTTTTTAGCTATTTAATTGAGCGAATAACATCATTTTTTGCGTGTATAAGATGTGTTTTAGTGCATTTTTGTGAGCTAAAGTAAGTATAAGAAAGCCATTTATAACTACTTTTTGTATGACATATAACGCTATTAAAGCGTGCGCTTGTTTGAAAATGTAACGATTTTAACCTAAATAATAGGTGTGATTTGTGCTATTAACTCCTCAATAAGCACTCTCATTATTGTCTACTCTATATAATCAGAGCTCTCTGGCACGTAATAAAGATAGTTTTGGATATGATTTTATTGGCAGTAATTTGCAGGCATCAGGTGTATAAATATATATTTTAAAATGAAATATTTTACATAAAAAAAGAGCACCTAAGTGCTCTTATAATAAAAATATATCTGTAATAGTGTGTTTATTTACCAATACAAAACGAGCTAAATATTTTGCCAAGTAAGTCGTCTGAGGTAAATTCACCGGTTATTTCGTTTAAATACTGCTGTGTTAAACGCAGTTCTTCAGCGAGTATTTCACCAGCAATGTGCATTTCTAACTGTGTTTTACCCGTTTCTAAATGATACGCAGCACTTTCTAGTGCATCTAAATGACGGCGACGGGCCATAAAGCCACCTTCTGTTGCGCCTTGAAAGCCTATACAAGCTTTTAAATGCTCGCGAACGAGTTCAATGCCGTCAGCATTTTTAGCACTTAAGCTAATGACCGGGTATTGTTGCTCTTGCTCCATTCCTACTATGTCGCCAGATAAATCAGCTTTATTTCTGATGACCGTAACCCCCATACCTTCTGGTAATTTTGCCATAAATTCAGGCCAAATTTTGTGCGGGTCTGTATCTATAGTATCAGTGCCATCAAGCATAAATAAAACGCGATCGGCTTGGTTTATTTCATCCCAGGCACGCTCAATACCTATTTGCTCTACTCTGTCTGGGCTTTCACGTAGGCCTGCTGTATCTATAATATGCAGTGGCATACCATCTATATGTATATGCTCTCGTAGTACGTCCCGAGTGGTACCGGCTATTTCTGTTACGATTGCGGCTTCACGACCGGCTAGAGCATTAAGCAGGCTTGATTTACCCGCATTAGGGCGACCTGCAATAACAACACGCATGCCTTCGCGCATGATGCTGCCTTGCTTGGCTTGGTTGGTTACAGTGTTAAGCTGAGTAATAATAGCGTCTAAGTCGCCTGACACTTTACCATCTGATAAAAAATCAATTTCTTCATCAGGAAAATCTATTGCCGCTTCTACATACATACGTAAGTGAATTACTTTTTCTACGAGTGTTTCTATGTGCTTAGAAAATTCACCTTGGAGAGACTGTAGGGCGCTTTTAGCGGCTTGCTCGCTAGTGGCATTAATTAAGTCGGCGATGGCTTCTGCTTGTGTTAAATCAAGCTTGTCATTCATAAATGCACGTTCAGAAAACTCACCAGGCTTTGCTAAACGAACGCCCTCTATTTTACTAATTTCTTTAAGTAACATATCTAGCACTACAGGGCCGCCATGGCCTTGTAATTCAAGTACGTCTTCACCAGTGAATGAGTTTGGGCCTGCAAAGTAAATGGCAATACCTTGATCAAGTTGCTCGCCAGCAAGGCTTTTAAATGGCACATAATCGGCGTAGCGGACTTTAGGTATTTTACCTACTACTTTTTCGGCGACACTTTTAGCAAGGCTACCTGAAACGCGAATAATACCAACACCACCACGTCCAGGTGCTGTTGCTTGTGCTGCAATTGTATCTTGATTGATCATGCTATTAATTTACCAACGGTGAGTAACTTTATGCCCGCATTGTAACCTATCGATTTATTGGTAGCGAATAGCTGTGGTGAAAAACAGGCAATAAAAAAGGCGACCGAAGTCGCCTTTATATAAGTAATATACTCAAACCATCTTGATGTGGCTTGGGTATAGGCAATTAGCCTCTTACTTTAATTCCTTTCTTTTCCATGCCACGGTAGATGATCAACATCTGGACAATAGAAATAAGGTTAGACACTAACCAGTAAAGAACTAAACCAGATGGGAACCATAAGAAGAATACAGAGAAGATAACCGGCATAAAGGTCATCATTTTTTGCTGCATTGGATCAGTAACCGTCATAGGTTGTAGCTTTTGCGTCACAAACATACTCGCACCAAATAATATCGGTAATACGTAGTACGGGTCTTGTGCAGAAAGGTCAGTTAACCAAAAAATAAATTCAGCATGGCGAAGTTCAGTAGACTCTAAGAATACGTAGAACAAGGCTAAGAAAATTGGCATTTGTAGCAAAATAGGGAAACAGCCACCCATAGGGTTAACTTTTTCTTTTTTGTACATTTCCATAGTTGCTTGGCCGAACTTTTGACGGTCATCACCAAACTTTTCTTTAAGAGCTGCCATTTTAGGCTGTAGAGCACGCATTTTTGCCATTGAAGTGTATTGCGCTTTAGTTAGCGGGTACATTAACGATTTTACGATAATAGTGATGGCAATAATTGCTACCCCCCAGTTACCTAAAATGCTGTGTAACCATTTTAGCAATACAAATAAAGGTTGCGAAATAAACCATAACCAACCGTAATCTACAGTTAAGTCTAGGTCTGGGTGAATCGCTTCAAGAATATCTGATTCTTTCGGGCCCATATAATAAGTAGCAGTTAGTGTTTGCTCACTACCTGCTTGAATATTAACAGCAGGGTCTTTAGCACCAATAATAGCGGCATTACTTTTCGTAATTAAGCTATAAATAGTATTTGATTGATCCTGCATTGGAACCCAAGCACTTACAAAGTAATGCTGTATAAATGCAACGTAGCCACCTTGTGTGCTTTTATTTAGGTTTTTATCAGCCATATCAGAAAAACTATACTTTTCGTAAGGTTCTTCATCAGTACCGTATGCAGCACCTAAATAGTTTTGATCAACCATGCTGCCTTTTTCTTGTACAGTACGCTTAATTTGCGTGTATAGCTGAACTTGAAGAGGTGTGCTGGTGGTGTTGTTAATTTTGTATTCTAAGCCTACGTCATACTGACCTTTTTTGAATACATACGTTTTAGTAAAACTAACACCATTACTATCAGTAAACTGAAGTGGAACGCGAAGCACATCACCCGTTAAGGTATATGACTTTTGTTCGGTACTATAAGTAGGGCGACCATTCGCTGATCCGTCAGGGCCATTTAAACCAATTAAGCCACTTTGTGAAAAGTATTGTCTACCTTCAATAAGTTCACCAAGGAGCATAAAAGGCGTTTCACTGCCTTTTGTCTCTTCGTATTGAAGAAGGTCTGTTTCAACAATGTCACCGCCTTTGGTGTCAATTTTAACTTTAAAAACGTCAGTTGTAATTTCAATAACTGAACGCTTAGCTAAAGTTGCTGAAGCAGGTAACTCTGAATCTGACGATGAAGGAATATAATCATCCGACTCTGGTGAATTTGCTTGTAGTGTTTGTGTTGTGGCACTTGGATCGACTTTAGGCTTGTTGTAATCATTATCCCATTCTTGGAACAATAAAAACGACACTAGCATTAGGCCAATTAATAAAAACGTGCGTTGCGATTCCATAACAGCTCTTATTTCTCGTGTTGGTGGTTAATATGGGTTAATTTTTCAGGAACGGGGTCGTCTCCGCCTGAATGTAAAGGATGGCATTTTAGTATGCGTTTTAAAGCTAACCAACTACCTTTTATAAACCCATGCAAATTAATTGCTTGAATTGCATAACTAGAGCAGGTTGGATTAAAACGACAATGCGGACCTAACAGCGGGCTAATCCACTTTTGATAACCGCGGATAAATAACACTAAACAAAACTTCGGTAAAGCAACAAGTGGTTTAAGTAACCTCATGATGTTTATGCCCCTACTTAAGTTTAGTGAGATAGATATCATGTGTTTAAAGACTCAATTAGAAAATTTAAATGCATGATTAAAAGGTGAGCTAAAGATACATTAATTAACCCTGCAATTCTATTGCAATTAGGTTTGTTTATTAGATTTAGCTGATTTGTTTGGGCGTTTCTTAAAAGGTGGCGGTTTAGGTGCACCTGGTTTACAGCGTTCGTTAATTTTTCGCCATAATTTAGTAAGTTGTTTGGTTATTTCTTCATTAGACTGCTCATCAATACCATTTTTGACCATAAGCACAATATCAATATTATCGATGCTGTGTTGATTTAAACGAAAACTTTCGCGAGCGAGACGTTTAATACGGTTTCGTTGGCATGCCTTTTTTACACGTTTTTTAGCAACAGTAAGACCTAACCGAGGTTTTTCTTGGTCATTTGGTTTAGCTAATAGAGTAAAGAAAGGAGTTGCAGCCCGAGCGGGTTCATTAAATATGCGAGAGTAATGCGAGGGAGTTAACAGACGTAACTCCCTGCCAAAGCTAAAGTCTTCCACTTATAAATTAAGCAGAAAGAACTTTGCGGCCTTTAGCGCGGCGACGTGCTAATACTTTACGGCCATTTACAGTTGCCATGCGAGCACGGAAGCCGTGTGCACGTTTGCGTTTTAAAACGCTAGGTTGAAAAGTTCTTTTCATAACAATCTCATCCGATCGGTTAAAGTTAAAACATCCTATACAGGTCGCGATCCTGGCATAGGTGCCATTGCGAGCGCGAGATATTATAGAGTAAGTAATGTAAAGTCAATCATAATTACGTTAAGGGTATATAACCCACCTACTACTATATGAGAGATCATATAAGGCGATCTGTTAGGATCATCATAAATAAGAAGTTTTCCACAGCCCTTGTATAAAAAGTGAATAAAAGCAGGGGAAAAGTAAATTGGATCGTAAATTTGGTTCGCGATCTTGGTGTTATTTTGTTATGATCTCATCTCAGGATCTAAAATAAAAACTGTTTTAAATCAGCTTGTTAATGATTTTATACATCGATATCAACAATTTTATAAAAATCAATCTTTTACTTGTGGATAAAGTGTCTTCATAATACGCGGTCTTGGGTCGCTTATTGGACCATTTGAACGCAATAAATGTATGATTTATAATCATTAATGATGTGCGGGAATAAAAATTATATCTCTGGGAGTTTAACTGTGTATCTGTCGGTTTGGCAAAGTTGTTTATATGTATTGCAAGATGAGTTGCCTTCGCAGCAATTCAGTATGTGGGTAAGACCGCTACAAGCAGAAAGTACCGAAGATACCTTGACGATTTATGCACCTAATCGCTTTGTGCTTGATTGGGTGAGAGAAAAGTACCTAAATAGAATTAACGAATTACTAGTAGAAATTTGTGGTGTTGAAGCACCAAAACTACGTTTTGATGTAGGTAGTAAACCTTTATTAAATGCACAAGCTGCACCGGTTATAGAAACTCAATCAGCACCAAGTGCACACGCTTCAGCAAAACAACAGCCTCGCGAGCAAAAGCCAGTTGTTGAACCTGCACCTAAGTCAGGTTACAAATCTAACATTAAAGAAAACTATACTTTTGATAGCTTTGTTGAAGGTAAATCAAACCAATTAGCAAAAGCTGCGGCCACACAGGTTGCCGACAATCCTGGCTCTGCTTTTAACCCTGTATTTATATACGGTGGCACTGGTTTAGGTAAAACTCACTTATTACATGCAGTAGGTAACGGCATTATGGCAAATAAGCCAGATGCTAAAATTGTTTACATGCATTCAGAACGCTTTGTTCAAGATATGGTAAAGGCACTTCAAAATAATGCGATAGAAGAATTTAAGCGTTATTACCGTAGTGTTGATGCATTGATGATTGATGATATTCAATTTTTTGCTAACAAAGAGCGTTCACAAGAAGAGTTTTTTCATACCTTTAATGCATTGCTTGAAGGTAACCAACAAATTATTTTAACCTCTGACCGTTATCCTAAAGAGATTGAAGGCGTTGAAGACAGGCTAAAATCACGTTTTGGTTGGGGATTAACAATTGCGATTGAGCCACCAGAGCTTGAAACGCGTGTTGCTATTTTGATGAAAAAAGCCCAGCAAAGTAAGATTAACTTACCACACGAAGTTGCCTTTTTTATTGCAAAAAAATTACGCTCGAATGTACGTGAATTAGAAGGTGCACTTAACCGTGTAATCGCTAATGCGAACTTTACGGGTCGTCCAATTTCTATCGACTTTGTAAAAGAAGCGCTACGCGATTTACTTGCCTTGCAAGATAAACTGGTTACCATAGACAATATTCAGCGCACTGTTGCTGAGTACTATCGAATTCGTATATCTGATCTGTTATCTAAGCGCCGCAGCCGCTCTATAGCGAGGCCGCGCCAAGTAGCTATGGCATTATCTAAAGAATTAACTAATCACAGCTTACCTGAGATTGGTGACGCATTTGGTGGACGCGATCATACGACCGTATTACATGCATGTCGTAAGATAAAATCACTACGTGACGAAAGCCACGAAATTAAAGAAGATTACCAAAATTTAATAAGAACATTGTCATCTTAGGGCTGACTTTATTATGCAAATAACAATATCAAGACAACAATTTTTAAAGCCATTGGTGCAAGTGTCTGGCGCAATAGAGCGCAAGCACACGTTGCCAATTTTATCTAACGTATTGTTAGTGGTAGAAAACGGACAACTTTCAATGACGGGTACTGACCTTGAAATTGAACTTGTTTCTGGTGTATTTGTAGGTGATGATATTGCCGATACAAAACTAACGTTACCCGCTAAAAAGTTACTCGATATTTGTAAAAGTCTACCTGATGGTTCAGACATTACTTTAAGCTTGCAAGAGCATCAATTACTTTTAACTAGTGGTAAAAGCCGTTTTTCATTAACGACTTTGTCTGCTGATGATTTTCCCAATTTAGAAGAGTGGGACGGAGAGGTTGAGTTTCAACTAACTCGTTTAGAGCTTCGTAAGTTACTTGAAAGCACGCATTTTTCAATGGCAAATCAAGACGTACGTTATTACTTAAATGGTATGTCGTTTGAAGTAGATAATACCGATATAAAAACAGTGGCGACAGATGGTCACCGTTTGGCTATAGCGCAAAAGCAATTAACGCAATCGCTTAATACTCAACGCCAATTAATTATTCCTCGCAAAGGTGTGCAAGAAATTATGCGTCTTATGGTCGCTGACGACGAATTGGTAACAATTCAGTTTGGTGCCAACCATATTCGTATCATCGATCTTGAGTTTACATTTACAAGTAAACTAGTTGATGGGCGCTTTCCTGATTACCGTCGAGTATTACCACGCGGTGGGGATAAGGTAATTACAGCTAACCGTGAATGGTTACGAAATGCGTTTCAACGAGTGTCTATTTTATCTAATGAAAAGTTTCGTGGTGTACGCTTAAACTTATCAAACGGTTTATTAAAAATTACGGCTAACAACCCAGAGCAAGAACAAGCTGAAGAAGTTGTTGAAGTCAGTTACGAAGGCGCTGACCTAGAAATTGGGTTTAACGTGTCTTACGTATTAGACGTACTAAACACACTAAAAACAGAAGACGTACTATTTACATTAGCTGACTCAAATAGCAGTGCATTAATTGAAGGTGCAGGCGATGAAGAAGCAATGTATGTTGTTATGCCTATGCGTTTATAAGATTATAAATACATAATGAGCTTAAGTCATTTGAGCCTCAAATATTTTCGTAATATTGAGGCGCTGACGCTAGAACCAGTCAATGGCGTTAATATAATTTATGGTGAAAATGGCAGCGGAAAAACCAGCCTTTTAGAGGCTATTTATTACCTTTCTCACGGCAAATCTTTTCGTACTTCAAAACACAAAAGTATTATTGCGCATCAGCATGAGCAGTTTGTAATTCATGGGCGCAAAACAATTCACGACTTATCTATTCCTATTGGCATTAGCAAAACTCAAACGGGTGAAACTAATTTAAAAATCCAAGGAAAAGCGAGCCGTAAAATATCTGAACTAGCTCAACTCATGCCAGTGCAAATTATTACACCAGAGAGTTATTCCTTATTTTTTGGTGGGCCGAAAGAGCGTAGAAAGTTTTTAGATTTAGGTTTGTTCCACGTGGAACATGAGTTCTTTTTTTTGTGGCAATCGTTTAATAAAGTACTTAAACAGCGTAATGCATTGTTAAAAACTAAGCCAAAGAATTATTTTGACCAAATTAAGTTTTGGGACAAAGAATTTGTTAGACTGGCTGAAGAAATAAATAAATTAAGATTGGCGTATATAAGTAGGTTTAAGCAGCAGTTTTTTGATAAAATGTGTGCAGAATTAACGCTTGTACGTGATTTAGAAATGACCTTTAACGCAGGCTGGAAAGAGACCGAATCTCTTGCAGATGCGTTAGAGCAAAACTTTGAGCGAGATGCTCGCCAAGGGTTTACAAGTAAAGGCCCTCATAAGGCCGATTTTAGTTTTAGTGTCGCTGGCAACAGCGTGGAGAATACATTCTCACGCGGTCAATTGAAGCTATTATTGTATGCGTTAAAAGTTACGCAAAATAGCTTAATTGAGTCAGAGACAGATAAGCAATCTATATTGCTAATAGATGATCTACCTTCAGAGTTAGGCGAAGATACAAAAGAGAAAGTGGGACAATTACTTGCTCACTGCAGTTCTCAAATTTTTATCTCTTCAATTTTGTCTGAAAGTATTTCTGCTGTGGTGGAACCCATGCAACGAGAACTACAAATGTTCCACGTGAAACATGGCAACCTAATAACAAGATAAGTGGGATTAACCATGTCTGAGAATTATGACTCGTCGAGTATTAAAGTACTTAAAGGATTAGACGCAGTAAGAAAGCGTCCTGGAATGTATATTGGGGACACCGATGATGGCACAGGCTTACACCACATGGTGTTTGAGGTCGTTGATAACTCGATCGATGAAGCCTTAGCAGGTCATTGTGATGATATTTATGTAACGATTCACTTAGACGGTTCTGTCTCAGTACGAGATAACGGTCGTGGTATTCCAACTTCTATCCATGAAGAAGAAGGCGTATCAGCAGCCGAAGTTATTATGACGGTACTTCATGCCGGTGGTAAGTTTGATGATAACTCTTATAAAGTATCAGGTGGCTTACACGGTGTTGGTGTTTCTGTTGTAAATGCACTTTCAGAAAAGCTAAAACTTACAGTTCGCCGTGAAGGTAAACTTCATGAGCAGTTTTACACTATGGGTGTTCCAGATGCACCTCTAGCTGTTATTGGTGACTCTGAAACTACGGGCACTGAATTACGTTTTTGGCCAAGTGGTGAAACATTCACAAACTTAGATTTTCATTACGAAATTTTAGCTAAGCGTTTACGCGAGCTTTCATTCCTAAATTCAGGTGTGAGCATCATTTTAAATGATGAACGTGAAGAAAATAAATCTGATCACTTTAAATACGAAGGCGGTATCCAAGCTTTCGTTGAATACTTAAACCGTAATAAAACACCTATACATAAAGGTGTATTCCATTTTACTCACGAACGTGAAGAAGATGGTATTAGCGTTGAAGTATCAATGCAGTGGAATGATGCATACCAAGAAAACATTTACTGTTTCACAAATAATATTCCACAACGTGATGGTGGTACTCACTTAGCCGGTTTTAGATCAGCGCTAACACGTACACTTAATAACTACATGGAAAAAGAAGGCTTTAACAAAAAAGCTAAAACAACCAGTAATGCTACCGGTGATGATGCCCGTGAAGGCTTAACTGCTGTTGTTAGTGTTAAAGTTCCTGATCCTAAGTTCTCATCACAAACTAAAGACAAGCTAGTTTCAAGTGAAGTTAAGTCTGCAGTTGAACAAGCAATGGCTGAAAAATTCACGGAGTTTTTATTAGAAAACCCAACTGATGCCAAAATTGTTGTAGGTAAGATTATTGATGCCTCACGTGCTCGTGAAGCGGCGCGTAAAGCCCGTGAAATGACTCGTCGTAAAGGTGCAATGGACTTAGCTGGTTTACCAGGTAAGCTGGCTGATTGCCAAGAAAAAGATCCTGCCCAATCTGAACTATATATAGTGGAAGGGGACTCTGCTGGCGGATCAGCCAAGCAGGGACGTAACCGTAAAAACCAAGCTATTCTTCCACTTAAGGGTAAAATCTTAAACGTAGAAAAAGCACGTTTTGATAAAATGTTATCTTCACAAGAAGTAGCAACACTAATTACTGCATTAGGGTGTGGTATTGGTCGTGACGAATATAATCCTGAGAAATTACGCTATCACCGTATCATCATCATGACCGATGCGGACGTGGATGGTTCTCATATTCGTACGTTACTATTAACATTCTTCTATCGTCAAATGCCTGAAATTGTAGAACGCGGCTATATTTATATTGCTCAACCACCACTTTATAAAGTGAAAAAAGGTAAGCAAGAGCGTTATATTAAAGATGACCCTGCATTAGTTGAATACCTAACATCGCTAGCTCTTAATGGTGCTGCGTTGTATGCAAGTACAGATGCACCAGCTCTTGAAGGTGAAGCACTAGAAGAAATCGTTCACGATTATCAAAACACAGTTAAAGTAATTGAGCGTTTAAAACGTAAATACCCTAACACGGTAATGGAACGCTTAATCTATCAAACAGAGTTAAAAACGGATGACCTTTCTGACGAAGCGAAAGTAATTGCTTGGACAAAAGAGTTAGTTGATGACCTAGTTGAACGTGATGAAGATGCGACTATTTTCCATGCAGGTACAGAGCATGACACTGAGCGTAATATGTATTACCCGGTTGTGAATATTCGTCAGCACGGTGTTGATAAAGCGCACGTACTTCATTATGACTTTATTGCGTCACGTGACTACCAACGCATTGCTGTGACTGGTACTCACATCGCAAACATCCTTAGTGAAGGTGCATATATTCAACGTGGTGAGAAAACAAAACCTGTTGATAACTTTGTGGATGCTTTGGAATGGTTGATCACAGAATCTAAGCGTGGGATCTACATTCAACGCTATAAAGGACTAGGCGAAATGAACCCTAGCCAGCTGTGGGAAACAACAATGGATCCTAGTGCTCGTCGTATGTTGCAAGTAACTATTGAAGATGCTGTTGGCGCGGATCAATTATTTGCAACCCTAATGGGCGATCAAGTTGAGCCTCGTCGTGAGTTTATTGAAAATAACGCACTACGTGTAGTTAACCTAGACGTGTAAAAATATTACTTACATTGAAAAAGGAGCCTAATGGCTCCTTTTTTATTTTCTACACAAACTGCTTAAAACCTGAGTGTACACACGGTATACTAAGGGTAATTTTCACGCTACTTCTTAGATAGTAAAAAGCCAAATATGCAAAAATATGACGTAAAAACCTTTCAAGGTTTGATCCTGGCTTTACAGGATTATTGGGCGCAGCAAGGCTGTGTCATTATTCAACCACTTGATATGGAAGTGGGCGCAGGGACATTTCACCCGCAAACATTTTTAAAGTCTATTGGTCCAGAGCCAATGGCAAGTGCATACGTGCAACCGTGTCGTCGTCCTACCGATGGTCGTTACGGTGAAAATCCAAATCGCTTACAACACTACTACCAATTCCAAGTTGTTTTAAAGCCATCGCCAGATAATATCCAAGAGCTTTACTTAGGCTCTTTAGCGGCTATGGGTATCGATACACTAACTCACGAAGTTCGCTTTGTAGAAGACAACTGGGAATCACCTACATTAGGTGCCTGGGGCTTAGGTTGGGAAATTTGGTTAAACGGCATGGAAGTAACGCAGTTTACCTACTTTCAACAAGTAGGCGGTATTGAGTGTTCACCTGTAACAGGTGAGATTACTTACGGCCTAGAGCGTTTAGCAATGTACATTCAAGGCGTAGATAGTATTTACGACCTAGTATGGGCAGACGGTCCACTGGGGCGTGTAACCTACGGCGACGTATTCCATCAAAATGAAGTAGAGCAGTCTACTTACAATTTTGAACACGCAAACGTAGAAGACTTATTTGCTCAGTTTGATAAATGTGAAGCAGAGAGCCAAAAGTTAATTGAAGCAAACTTACCACTACCGGCTTACGAGCAAGTAATGAAAGCATCGCATGCCTTTAACTTACTAGACGCACGACACGCTATTTCGGTAACAGAACGTCAACGTTATATTTTACGCGTTCGTGCGTTATCAAAAGCGTGTGCACAAAGTTACTATGACAAACGCGAAGCGCTTGGTTTCCCGCTGTGTAAGGATAAGTAAGCATGTCAGCACAAAATTTATTAGTAGAAATTGGCACAGAAGAGTTGCCACCAAAAGCACTGCGTAAATTAGCAGAAGCTTTTGCTGCAAACTTAACTGCAGAACTTGAAACACTCGAATTAGCACACCAAGGCGTAAGCTGGTATGCATCGCCTCGTCGTTTAGGTTTACAAGTAAAAGCGCTTGAAGCTAAGCAACAAGACAAAGAAGTTGAAAAACGTGGTCCAGCGACTAAAGCCGCATTTGATGGTGACGGTAACCCAACAAAAGCAGCAATGGGTTGGGCGCGTGGTTGTGGTATTGAAGTAAAAGATGCACAAACACTCGAAACAGACAAAGGCGCATGGTTATTGCACATTGCTAAAGTAGCAGGGCAAGAAACCAAATCGCTAATGACAGGTGCAATTACTAAAGCGTTAGCTAAATTACCAATTCCTAAACCAATGCGTTGGGGCGCGAATAAAACACAATTTATTCGTCCTGTGCATACGGTAACTATTTTGTTTGGTGATGAGCTACTTGAAGGCGAGATCCTTGGTAAGAAAATAACTAATCAGCTTCAGGGTCATCGTTTTCATCACCCAGAAAAAATTAGCATAAACCATGCGGATGACGTTTTTGACGTACTTAAATCTGCTTACGTTATTGCCGATTACGAACAACGTAAAGCGCAAATTCGTACGCAAATAGAAGAGGCTGCAAAGGCAGTTAATGCTGTTGTTGCAATGGATGAAGATTTACTAGAAGAAGTAACATCACTTGTAGAGTGGCCAGTTACTTTAACGGCAACATTTGAAGAAGCATTTTTAGATGTACCAGCCGAAGCGTTAATCTATACCATGAAAGACGATCAAAAATATTTCCCGTTATTAGATCAAAACGGCAAACTTTTAAATAAGTTTTTGTTTGTATCTAACATAGAAAGTAAAGATCCAAGTGTAGTTATTTCTGGTAACGAAAAAGTAGTGCGCCCGCGTTTAGCAGATGCACAGTTCTTCTTTGAAACAGATAAAAAGAAAACACTAGAAAGCCGATTAGAATCGCTTGATAGCGTATTGTTCCAAAAACAACTTGGTACGCTTAAAGATAAGTCTCAGCGTATTAGTGAGCTTGCAGGTTATATTGCTGAGCAATTAGGTGCTGATAAAGTGCTAGCACAGCGTGCAGGCTTATTAAGTAAAACTGACTTAATGACTGAAATGGTAATGGAATTTACCGACGTACAAGGTGTAATGGGAATGCATTACGCTCGCCACGACGGTGAAGCCGAAGATGTAGCCATAGCACAAAACGAGCAGTACATGCCACGCTTTGCAGGCGACAACTTACCTACAAACTTAATTAGCTGCGCAGTAGCGATTGCTGATAAGTTTGACACGCTGGTGGGTATTTTTGGTATAGGCCAAGCACCTAAAGGTGACAAAGACCCATTTGCGCTTCGTCGTGCTGCTATTGGTGCACTTCGCATTATGGTAGAAAAAGAACTACCACTTGATATTTTAGACCTAGTAGCTAAATCGCAAACATTATTTGGCGACAAGTTAACTAACTTAAATGTATCAGCTGATGTATTTGAATTTATGCTAGGGCGCTTCCGTGCTTGGTATCAAGACGAAGGGATTGAAGTAGACGTAATTCAAGCTGTGCTTGCACGTCGTCCGACTAAACCAGTTGATTTTGATCGCCGTGTTAAGGCCGTAAGTCACTTCCGCACATTAGACGCAGCAGAAGCGCTTGCAGCAGCTAATAAGCGTGTAGGTAATATTCTGGCTAAAAACGACATTACCAGTCAAGGTAGTGTTGATGAGAGCTTATTAAGCGACGATGCTGAAAAAGTATTGGCATCACAAGTAGCAAAATTTGCCACTGACCTTGCACCACTTTATGCAGACGGTAACTACCAAGAAGCATTAAGCCAATTGGCCGGTATTCGACAAAGTGTTGATAACTTTTTTGACAACGTAATGGTTATGGCCGACGATGAAGCAGTTAAGCAAAATCGTCTTGCGCTATTAAGCCAGTTAAGCGGATTGTTTTTAGGTATTGCAGATATTTCTGTTTTACAAAAATAACACCGATTAGCAATTTTAAAAGCCAGCGTTTTGCTGGCTTTTTAGTTTTCACTGTATGCAAAGGAAACCCCATTGATGATTTCTATGAAACGAATTTTAACCTTAGCAATTGCTGGTTTACTTACTGCCTGTACAAGCCAAATTTCGATTAACGATGTATTGCCACAGCAAGAGCTAGATAAAACAATTTATCTAAGAGGCGACTTTACGCTTTGGGACGCTGAACCTCAGTATCAGTTTTCGCCAGTTGGTCCTGCGCTTTATCAAGCAGAAGTTAAATTTTCTAGCCCTGGTAAAGTGTACGAATTTAAAATAGCAGATGCCGATTTTAGCGAAGGTTATAACTGTGGTTATAGCGACGCACAACCAGAGGGGCAAAGCCTAACACTCGGCCAGCCAGCTATCGCAGACTGTAATACTATTTATAACTACTTTAGTTTCACACCAGCAATAAAAGGCACGTACATAGTAAGTATTGATTACAGTGACTACGACAAGCCACAAGTGACGATAACGAAGAAGTGATAGCTGTATTTTTAAAGCAGCCCGAGTGAATTAATGGATTTGTGACAAGGACGTTGTATGAAAACTAAAGAATGGAACGAAGAAATAAAAATTGATGATATTACTTATCCTGCTGATCAACTAAATAGAAAGCAAGATGCAGAACTGCTTACTAAGATCCTTGTTCGTCGCTCAAATGCGAATAGGGAGAAGCCCAATAAATCCTCTTATGTAATTAACGTAAATGCGGAATGGGGGGCAGGTAAAACTTATTTCGTAAAACGTTGGGCTGAAAACTTAAAGCATGAACATCCGGTTGTTTACATAGATGCTTGGTCGAATGATTTTATGGATTCACCTATTATTACAGTGCTTGCTGAAATACAAGAGCAACTTTTAGAAACAATCAACAAAAGTCATTTAACTCAAGCCAAAAGAAAAAGCTTTAAAAATATAGGTATATCTGTCTTACCAAAAATTTTAGCAGCATTGGTTAAGCGATATGGTGGCTTTGATATTGAAGACCTATTTGTAGACGAAAACTCTGACACAGATGGTACTTCTTCATCAACACAAAATAATAAACCATTAGATTTGTCAGCAGCTATGGAAGCAATGACAACACAAGCATTTAAAGAACATAGTGACTATAAGAAGGGGGTAAATGAGCTAAAGCGCACCATTAAGGAGTTAGTAAAATACTCGATTGAAAAGCCAAAAGGAGACTTACAAGCAATAGCTCGAAGTTATCCTGCGTTTATTTTTATAGATGAGTTAGATCGGTGCCGACCAACGTTCGCTGTAGAGATGCTAGAAGCAATAAAGCATATTTTTGATATAGAAGGTTTGGTAATTATCGTTTCAACACATACTGAAGAGCTACAGCATACTATCAAGGCTTTATATGGAAGTAACTTTAATGCAGATAATTATTTAAGACGCTTTTTCGATACAAAATATCATCTTGACGTGAATGTTTCAGCTTCTCTACTTGAGGCTAATTGTGACTTCTCAATTTTGCATAGCGATAAATTGAAAGAGCGTAGTATTTTGCTTTTTCCATTTCTTACTACAAATGATGAAGAGCTTAAAAAGCAAATCTCATTACTAGTTGTAAAAATTGCTCATTGGAAAAAGCTAGCACCAAGGTCTGCAATACAATTGGCTGATAGATTACTAACATCTATTGAGTTAATAGAGAGAGAGAAAACCGTAGACATTGTAATTTTATCAGTACTGATATGTTTATACATGTTTGATAAACCAGAGTTTGATTATTTTCATCAATTCTTTAGTGATTACCATTTTGTGTTTGATTTGAACGACGCTAATTCAAAAGTTTCAGATGAAAGTCTCAACCTCCCTGAAACATTAGAAAAGATGCTTTCAATGGCTCAACAACCCGATAGTTATAAGCAGATATTAAATTTAAAAAGTTATGAACATCAGAATCTAATACAACAACATCTTAGCTTTTCAGAGATAAATATTTTGTCATATTTTGAATACTTTAGAAAAGTATTGGGTAGAGCAAACAGTATCAAGACTGATGGTTATATGAATATGTTTGGTTATGATGGAAGGCATAAAATTACTGAGTCTCAATTACTGCAAGCACATATGACTTTCTTTGGTGTTAACAAATTAACTTTTAAAAACTATTTGGATTTAATTAGTTTAACCAATAAATTTTCTAATAGCTGATAGCTCACAACCCTTTCTTAACCACATATCTATACGGTGCTTCTTCTGCATCTTTAGCCACCAGCGTGTGATCCATAAACGTACAAAAACTCGGAATGTCGCGAGTTGTTGACGGGTCATCAGCAGTTATTAATAACGTTTCACCATCACTCATTTTACGAATAGCAGCACGTACCATCATTACTGGCTCTGGGCAGCGAAGGCCTATGGCATCTAATTGGTGATCGGGATTATCAAAGCTCATAATAAATTGACCTGTTTAATTAAAGTGATTGCTGCGTACGCGAGTGCTTAGGTATAGCAATTAATAAGTTTGGGAGTTTAACGCAATTTTAAGTGTAATTTAACTATTTTACTTATCTTAATATGCCCATTTTATTTGAAACTTTATTGCTGCAAAACACGTTATTTAATAATACGCCCGATCACATAATTCCGTAGTACTACATACTGGTGTTATAGCTGATAATTTTCACTTAATTAAAGCTAATAAAAAAGGCGAACTGAATAAAATCAGTCCGCCTTTTTAATCACCAAGATGGTTTTACATGTTCAAAACTAATTAGTCTTGAACACGTTCAAATACAGTGGCAATGCCTTGGCCTAAACCAATACACATAGTTGCTAAACCGTATCGTACATTTTTGTCTTCCATTAAGTGAATAAGCGATGTGCTAATACGCGAACCCGAACAACCCAGTGGGTGACCAAGTGCGATTGCGCCGCCATTTAAATTCACTTTTTCGTCAACAACATCCATTAACCCTAAATCTTTCATTACAGGTAATGATTGTGCTGCAAAGGCTTCGTTAAGTTCTACTACGCCTAGGTCATCAATTGTAATACCGGCTTGTGCAAGTGCTTTTTTACTTGCTGGTACTGGGCCGTAACCCATAATTGATGGATCGCAACCAGCGACTGCCATTGCTTTAATACGCGCACGAATTGGTAAACCAAGTTCTTTTGCTTTTTCTTCGCTCATTACTAACATTGCAGATGCGCCGTCAGAAAGTGCAGAAGAAGTACCGGCTGTTACCGTACCCGATGCAGGATTAAATACAGGGCGAAGCTTTGATAGACCTTCTACTGTTGTTTCTGGGCGAATTACTTCGTCGTCTTCAACTAAGATAAGCGAACCATCTGCATCGTGACCTTCCATTGCTAAAATTTCGCGACGGAAACGGCCTTCAACTGTGGCAGCTTGTGCACGTTGATGTGAACGGTAAGCAAATTTATCTTGCTGCTCACGGCTAATGCCATGAAGCGTTGCAAGGTATTCTGCTGTTAAGCCCATAGAGCCAGACGCTTGTGCAATTGATGTTGCTAAGCCTGGATGAAAGTCGTTGCCGTGAGTCATAGGTACGTGGCCCATGTGCTCAACACCACCAATTAGGTAAGTATCGCCAGCGCCTGTCATTATTGCGCGTGCTGCGTCATGCAATGCTTGCATAGACGAGCCACATAAACGGTTAACCGTTACAGCAGGTACGCTGTGTGGGATACCGGCAAGTAATGCTGCGTTACGTGCTACGTTAAAGCCTTGCTCTAATGTTTGCTGTACACAACCCCAATAAATATCGTCAATTGATGCTGGATCAACTGCTGGGTTGCGATCAAGTAAGCCTTTCATTAAATGTGCGCTTAAGTCTTCAGCACGTTTATGTTTGAATACACCACTTTTAGAGCGACCCATTGGTGTGCGGATACAATCTACAATTACTGGATTATTCATGATATTAACCTTCCACCTTATAGAAAACACGACCTTCTTCGGCCCACTTGCGAGTTTGTTCAGATACTTGGTAAATCGCACCTAGGTGAGCGTATTTGTCTGCTGCTGCAACAAAGTTAGCTAAACCAGTTTGATCTAAGTAACGGAACGCGCCGCCTCTAAATGGAGGGAAACCAACACCGTAAACTAATGCCATATCTGCTTCTTGCGGCGAGGCAACAATGCCTTCTTGCAAGCAAAGTAGCACTTCGTTGATCATTGGAATCATACAACGGTCGATGATTTCTTGTTTATCAAATTCTTTTGGTGCGTCTGTAATTGGGCTTAGTAGCTCAATTGCTGTCTCGTCATGAGACTTTTTAAGACGACCGCGACGATCTGTTTCGTATTTATAAAAACCGGCTTTGTTCTTTTGACCAAAACGTTTTTCGTTAGCAAAAATAGTTACAGGGTCTTTATCCGCACGAGCCATACGCTCAGGGAAACCGTCAGCCATTACGCCAGTACAATGGAATGCTGTATCAATACCTACAACATCAAGTAAGTAAGCCGGACCCATAGGCCAGCCAAATACGTTTTCCATTACTTTATCTACTTTTGCAAAGTTAGCGCCTTCAACCACTAACTTGCTAAAACCTGCAAAGTAAGGGAATAAAACACGGTTTACAAAAAATCCTGGGCAATCGTTAACAACAATTGGCGATTTACCTAATTTAAGCGCGTAATCAACTACTGCATTAATCGTTTTATCTGATGTTTTTGCACCACGGATAATTTCTACTAATGGCATTTTTGGCACTGGATTGAAAAAGTGCATACCACAGAAGTTTTCTGGCTTATCTAGCGCTTGGGCTAGTAAATCAATACAAATAGTTGATGTGTTTGAAGTAAGTACAGTGCCTTCTGGCATGTTCTTTTCAAGATCCGCTAGTACTGCTTGCTTAACTTTAGGGTTTTCTACAACGGCTTCAACAATAATGTTGGCACTTTGTAGATCTGACTCGTTAAGTGTTGGCTTAATTTTGCTAAGTGTTGCCAACATTTTTTCCATTGGCATGTGGCCACGCTTAACTTTTGCACCTAATAGCTTAGACGCTTCACCCATACCTAAATCAAGTGCATCTTGTTGGATGTCTTTCATTATAATAGGCGTGCCTTTATAAGCAGACTGGTATGCAATACCGCCTCCCATAATACCAGCACCTAATACAGCGGCTTGCTTAATTTCTACATCGCTGTGCTTAGCAAATTTACGTGCCTTACCTTTAATGTATTGGTCAGCTAGGAAAATACCTGTTTGTGCAGCTGCTTCTGGTGTACGTGCTAATTTAGCAAAGTTAGCGTTTTCGATTGCCATTGCTTCATCGCGAGTACAGTTTGCCGCTGCTTTAATAGTACGTACAGCCATAACCGGTGCAGGATAGTGGCCTTTGGTTTTACCCATTACCATACCTTCTGCCATAGCAAAGCTCATGCCTTGCTCAACACGGTTTAATTTAAGTGGTTGTAGTTTTACGTTGCGTTTTGCTTGCCAATCTAACTTGCCAGAAATCGCTAGCTCAAGTGTTGATACACTTGATTCTAAAAGTTTGTCAGCACTAACTACCGCGTCAAACGCACCTACTTTAAGGGCATCTGCTGCGCGATTTTCGGCGCCTGAGGTAATCCACATCATTGCGTTATCGGCGCCAATGATACGTGGTAAGCGCACTGTGCCACCAAACCCTGGCATTATGCCAAGTTTAACTTCTGGTAGGCCCATTTTAGCTGTTTCGCTTGCCACACGATAATCGGTAGCAAGTGCCCACTCACAACCACCGCCAAGTGCCATACCGTTTATAGCGCTTAGAGTTGGGAATGGTAAATCTTCGATCGCATCAAAAACGTCGGTTGCGTTTTTGATCCACACTACTAATTCTTCTTCAGGTTTAGTAAAAGTAGGTAAAAATTCGAAGATATCGGCACCAATAATAAAGTGTTCTTTATCACTGGTAAAAATCATGCCTTTAATATCAGTATTGGCGGCTAATTCTTTTAATGCTGCTGCGCAATCTGAAAGAGTTTTTTGAGATAATGTGTTTACAGAACCTGCAACACAAAACTTAAACTCGGCGATGCTTTCCTTTAGGAAGCTAACTTCAAAGGAATCGCTTTTATATAACATTATTATTCTCCCTAGTTGACGAACTAAGACTGGTACGATGAGTTTGCATTTCAATCAGTGTGCTTGCTTTAAATTAAAAATGCAACGAAAAATTTAACTCGGTTACAATCGACTGGTTAAAATATAGCTGGTTTGGTGCTAAGGTGGTTGAAAAGTTTTTATTCACTACTTTAATTTTTTATTAAAGGACATTATGAAAAAATATTTATTAAGTGTTGCGGCAGCTGCATTCATTTTCCCTCTTTATTCTGCCGAGGCAAGTATCGATAACGAGGCATTTTTAGATGCCGAAAAAAAAGTAAGATACGGAAGCTACCAAGACTTTAAAGAAGCGGTTAGTGGCTTAAATCATCCGTTGAAACCTTACGTTGAAAAAACATATTGGCAGCGCCATCCAAATATTAAGTATCAAGCAGAAATAGAAGACTATTTAAACATATATCAACATACTCCGCTTGAGTGGCCGGTACGCAAAGCGTGGTTAGAGTATTTAAAAAAGAAAAACAAAAAAGCAGCTTATATTCGTAATTATCGTGAAACGTCTAATACTGGGCTTACCTGTACTTATCTAGATTTTCAGCTGGATTTGGGCGCACCTGAAAAAGCAATATTTAATCAGGTAACTGACCTATGGGCTGTGGGTAAGTCGCAGCCAAACGAGTGCGATAGTTTGTTTTCACAGTGGCGAAAAAAAGGCTACATGAAAGAAGAAATCGTTTGGAAGCGCGTTACACTCGCTGCAGATGGCGGTACGCAAAGCTTATTACCTTATTTAAAAACGCTGTTACCTAAAAATGAAAGCTACTTAGCAGATTTATATTTAAAAGTACGTAAAGATCCAAGCGCTGCAGCTGGATTATATAGATATAAAAATAAGTCGGCTAAAGAAGGCCAAATAGCACTTTATGGTGTTAAGCGTCTAATATGGCGCGATAAAGAGCTTGCTTTGAAGGCGTGGGAAAAGTTAGAAAAAATATTTAAGTACAGTGACGAGGAAAAATCGGGTGTGTATTACACCTTTGCATTGTCACTTGCTTCAAGCGGGCATAAACAAGCGAGCTTTTGGCTAAATAAAGTGCCAAAAGAGCGACTAGACAGCAAGCTTATTCAGTGGCAATTGGGCAATATGCTTAAAATCCAAGATTGGGAAGGGATAGCTGCGTTTTTTACGGGTAAAGAAAACTTAAGCCTTGGCCAGCAATATTGGTTAGCTTATAGCTATGCTAAACGTGGTGAGCAGCAAAAAGCAGACGATATTTGGAAAAAAGTAGCGGCTAATCGTGATTATTACGGCTTTTTAGCAGCAGCTCGTTTGGGGTTGCCCGTTGATTTAAATAATCAACCTTTAGCTGTTGATCAAATGCTTGTAGATAAAGTAAGTAATGCGCCAGGCTTTAAACGTGCAAAAGCACTTTATGATATTGAGCGCTTTACGTCGGCGCGCCGGGAGTGGAATTATTTAACGGATACGTCTAGCGATGAAGAAAAGCTGGCAGCATCACAGCTATCTACCGATCTCGGTTGGCACGACAGTACTATTTTTACTTTAGCAAAAATTAAAGCATGGGATAACGTAGAGCAACGCTTTCCATTTGCGTTTCAGGATGTATTTGAGCGCTACAGTAAGCGCAGTAAAATAGATGTTGCATGGAGTATTGCTATTGCAAGGCGTGAAAGTTCTTTTGCACCAGATGCTCGCTCGCATGCTAATGCACGTGGTTTAATGCAGTTATTACCAAGTACGGCAGACTATGTGAATAAAAGCAGCGTTACGAGTAGTCGTTTATATCAACCTAAAACAAATATTAGGTTGGGTACGAGTTACCTACAGTACTTGAAAAAGAAAAACCACGGTAACGAAGTGCTGGCTACGGCTTCTTATAATGCGGGTTATCATCGTATAAAGCGTTGGTTGCCTGATGAAGCTATTCCAGCTGAGCTGTGGGTAGAGCTTATTCCGTATCGTGAAACCCGTGATTACGTAAAAAATGTATTTGCTTACAGACAGGTTTACCATACAAGAATGGGCCGAGAAGGTAATGTATTAGCGCCGCTACTAGATATGAAAATGGGCGGTCAGTAAACATAAGTTTAAAGTAGGGGGATATTTAATGCGTTTAGATATCCCCTTTTTTGAGCGCCCAGCGTATAAGTGGTAGACTCAAAGCAAGTTAAATTTAACAGATGGATTAACAATGGATAAATTAGCCGTTTTATACGCCGAACATATTGCAACACTGCAACAGCGTACTCGTACAATTTGTAATAGCGAAGGGTTAGAAGGATTAGTAATTCATTCAGGCCAAGCTAAGCGCCAGTTTTTAGATGATATGTATTATCCATTTAAAGTTAATCCACAGTTTAAAGCGTGGTTACCGGTTATTGATAATCCTCATTGCTGGATTGTGGTGAATGGTAGCGACAAGCCAAAACTAATATTTTATCGCCCGGTAGATTTTTGGCATAAAGTGCCAGATGAGCCTCGCGACTTTTGGGCTGAGTACTTTGATATAGAGCTATTACTGCAACCTGATCAAGTTGAAAAGTTATTACCATACGATAAAGCTAAGTACGCTTATATGGGTGAGTACATTGAAGTAGCACAAGCACTTGGTTTTAGTATTATGAATCCAGAGCCTGTACTTAACTATTTTCATTACCATCGCGCTTATAAAACGCAGTACGAGCTTGAGTGTTTACGCAACGCTAACCGCATTGCAGTAGATGGACATAAAGCTGCACGCGATACATTTTTTAATGGCGGCAGTGAGTTCGATATTCAGCAAGCGTACTTAATGGCTACACGTCAAAGCGAAAATGAAATGCCGTATGGCAACATTGTTGCACTTAACGAAAACTGCGCTATTTTGCACTACACGCACTTTGATCCAAAAGCGCCACAAACACATAACTCATTTTTAATAGATGCCGGTGCAAACTTTAACGGTTATGCCGCTGATATTACTCGTACGTATGATTTTAAAAAGCAGGGTGAGTTTGCCGAGCTTGTACAAGCGATGACGGTTCAACAAATCGAACTAGGTAAAGGTTTGAAGCCGGGTATGCTTTATGGTGATTTACACGTTGAATGCCATAACCGTATTGCACAAATACTTAGTGACTTTAAAATTGTTAACCTACCCGCTGAGGAAATTGTAGAGCGTAAAATTACCTCTACTTTCTTCCCGCATGGACTAGGGCATCACCTAGGTTTACAAGTGCATGATATGGGCGGTTTTATGAGTGACGAAAAGGGCACGCATCAGCCATCGCCTGAAGGGCATCCGTTCTTGCGTTGTACTCGCCTGATCGAAAAAAACCAAGTGTTTACTATTGAACCCGGTTTATACTTTATTGACTCACTGCTTAGTGATTTAGCGCAAACCGATAATAAACAATTTATTAATTGGGAAAAGGTTGAGTCATTCAAACCATTTGGCGGTATTCGTATTGAAGATAACATTATTGTTCACGAAGATAGCCTAGAGAATATGACGCGTAATTTAGAACTCGATTAATTCTAGTTAACACTAATTAATTTATACACGTTAAAATACGTACATTACTTAAAGGGGCCTTTTGGCCCCCTTTTTACAAGTTTAAAATATGTCTGAATATAAATATCCTGCTGCTGACGTTTTTCACCAAGAAGAAATTAAAAAAAGTACGTTTATAGTCCACATTGCACATACCCCCGATTTAAATTCAGCCAAAGCATTTATTAAAAGCATTGAAGAAAAGTATAGCGATGCGCGTCATAACTGCTGGGCACATGTGGCAGGCAACCCCGGTGGTAGTCATGTTTATGGTTTTTCGGACGATGGTGAACCCAATGGCACGGCAGGAAAGCCTATGTTAAATGTACTGGTGGGTTCAGGCCTTGGCGAAATCACAGCTGTTGTTACACGTTACTTTGGCGGAATAAAATTAGGCACGGGCGGATTAGTACGTGCTTATGGTGGCTCATTAAATAATGCATTAGTAAAATTGCAAACGGTACTTAAAGTTCCCAGTGTTGAAATTACAGGGAGTAGCGAGTACAGCATGCAAGGTGCGATTGAGCAGTTATTAAAAACAAAGTATCAAGTGCTTAATATTGAGAAGCAATTTACTGCTAATATTGATTGGGTGATTACAATAGATAGTCGCGAAGCTCAGCAAGCAATCAAAGATATTTTTGATTTAAGTCACGGCGCAGTTGAGTTAACTATTAAAGAGTAATAACCTAGACAAATTGCATGTAATGCATACTGACCCTATTTAATTTGGTTGATACTACTCAGCCTGAATTTACTAATAATAAAAGCGACAAGCTAAATGCAATTTCGTACCATCATAAAAATTCTTGGCCAACTTGTTGCGCTGTTTAGTATTACCATGGTGCCGCCGGCACTGGTGTCTTTAATATATAAAGACGGTGGTGGTGTTCCTTTTGTTTTAGCATTTATCTTTAGTGTTGTTATTGGCATGATGGCTTATTACCCAAACCGCCATGAAAACGGTGACTTAAAAGCGCGTGAAGGCTTTTTAATTGTTGTCCTGTTTTGGCTGGTACTTGGGGCGTTTGCGTCCTTGCCGCTTATATTTTTACAAGAACCTAATTTATCGCTCGCCGATGCGGTGTTTGAAGCATTTTCTGGCTTAACCACCACCGGCGCTACAGTACTTACCGGTATTGAGTACTTACCCAAGTCGGTGTTGTTTTATCGCCAGCAGCTCCAGTGGTTTGGCGGTATGGGTATAATTGTACTCGCTGTTGCTATACTCCCCATGCTAGGTGTTGGTGGTATGCAGTTGTACCGCGCTGAAATACCAGGGCCTGTAAAAGATTCTAAAATGACCCCGCGAATTGCCGATACAGCAAAGCATCTTTGGTATATATATGTGTCGCTTACGATTGCTTGTATGCTGGCTTATTGGGCTGCGGGAATGGAGTGGTTTGATGCGATATGTCATGCATTTTCAACGGTCGCGATAGGTGGTTTTTCTACTTATGATGCATCCATGGGGCACTTTGATAGCCCTGTAATTAACTTTATTTGTGTGTTCTTTTTAATTATTGCCGCCGNTGGCTAGTCGTAACATACAAGTTTATATTCGAGACCCTGAGTTTAAGGTGTTTTTGTGTATTCAATTAGCGCTGGTGGTTATTTGTTTTACTGTGCTTTCCTCTAATGAAATATTTGCTAATGGCGATGAAACCCTCGATCAGGCGCTATTTCAAGCTGTTTCAATGAGTACAACAGCAGGCTTTGCTACTGATAACTTTTCAACATGGCCTTTGTTTTTACCTATTTTACTTATATTTTCGAGCTTTATTGGTGGCTGTGCAGGCTCTACCGGTGGTGGTATGAAAGTAGTGCGTGTGTTCCTACTTTACTTGCAGGGAGTACGTGAGCTTAATCGTTTGGTGCATCCTCGTGCTATATATTCAATCAAGCTGGGTCGAAAGGCGTTGCCAGATAAAGTAGTAGAAGCCGTATGGGGCTTTTTCTCTGCGTATGCACTGGTATTTATTATTATTATGTTAGCGCTTATGGGCACGGGTATGGATAACATAACTGCATTCTCAGCCACTGCGGCTTGTTTAAATAACTTGGGCCCAGGTTTGGGTGATGTAGCCTCGCATTACGGCGCTATAACCGATGGCGCTAAATGGTTACTGACCATTGCAATGGTGTTTGGGCGCCTAGAAATATTTACCTTATTAGTGCTATTTACGCCTACATTTTGGCGTGGGTAAAAAGCCAATAAATTCATCATTGGGAAAGGGATATGCCAACAAATTTAGAAAAGCTAAAGCATATAGGTGTAGGCAGCTTAGTCGACCTAGAAATATTAACACCTACAAGCAGTAAGCGTGTTAAAACTGAATTAGTTGGTTTACTCGATAAACAGTTCATTATTTTAAACTATCCTAATGCCAAGCGTTTGCCGGCCGCGACTGACTATTTACGAGATGGCGTAATGGTTGTTGTAAGAGCGCTTATTGAAGGCAGTGGTGGGCAAGTTATAGCGTTTCGCCAACAAATTATGTCGGTAGCTTCTCACCCGGCTAAGCTCGTGTTTATTAACTACCCTAAGCAAGTGCAGTTATTTTCACTACGCTCGCAAACGCGAATACCTACCTTGCTACCTGCAAAACTAAAACTAAGTGACGACAGGGTACTTGAAGGCCTTATTAAAGATATTTCACTTACCGGTGTAATGTTTGATATTAGAGGCGATCAGCAAGTTGAAAGCATTAAAGATATGCAATGCACTGTCATACTTAATAGCAGCGATAAAGACTTTGAAGGTGAAGTTTGCAGTGTTAAAGAGCATGCCGAAGGTGTGCACTGTGGGATTAAGCTACTAGCAAGCGAGGATGAAATGAAAACCTTTATGAAAGAGCATTTTATAGACCCTTCTGCACTCGAACCTACCGTCGAATAAATAGCTTTCGCTTATTTGCAACAAAAATGCGTTTTATGTCAGTGCTTATAAAATATTTTTTATTATTTTCATAATTAAAAATATTATTAATATAAAACAATACATTAAGTATTATTTTTGGCAGCTTATTTTGTGTTATTAAATCTACCTCGTTAAAATTTATCTCAATTACTCTTTAAAACCACTCATTTTAAAACCATGCATTTAAAAATGTATCTTTTTATATAAACATAACTATATGTTTTTAATCGTTTTAATATATCCACTATAAAGTGCGTTGCTAAAAGGCAACAGTAATTACTTTAAAAACCCCTTCTTTTTATGCCTTTTACATTTAACTATCTGAAATTTAATAGCTTTTAAATGTTGGCATCTAAGTTGTAATAGTCTAGGTGTACTGAACGAAATCGTGATTCAAAGTGAAATACTTAATCGCACACACATAAATTTGAAGGATACATATTATGAAAAGCATTAATAAAACTTTAGCACTTATCGCATTAGCATCATCTTCAGCCGTTTTTGCTGCAACAGACTTTGACACACTTGATGTTGATGGCAGTGGCACAATCAGCCAAGCAGAAGCATCAGTAGATGCGAAGTTAATGAGCATGTTCTCAGAGCTTGATACTGACCAAAATGGTGAGTTATCAAAAGAAGAATTTTCAGAAGCATAATTTAAAAGTATTTGTCCTGAGTTGCCAAAGACAACCTAAGTAGGCAAGGGAGCTTACGAAAGAGGATAACAAGGAAGTGAAAATTACGTTTTAAGTTAAACGAAGCAATTTTTTTGATAGAACATTGAAGGATTAAGTTATGAAACATTTAAATAAAGCATTAGCACTTATCGCACTAGCGTCTTCTTCAGCTGCATTTGCAGCATCAGATTTTGACAGCCTTGATATCGATGGTAGCGGCACAATTAGCCCAAGCGAAGCTGCAGTAGATACAGACTTAATGGCTGAATTTATTGAGCTAGATACCGACGGTAGCGGTGAGCTTTCTAAAGAAGAGTTCGCTAATTACTGATTAATCTTTTCCAGGTTAAACATTTTTTCACAGTCAGGGATCTTTGAAAAGGACTTCCCATCTTACTAGGAATATTATTATGAAAACATTAAATACAACACTTGCAGTTATCGTTTTAGCATCTTCATCAGCAGCATACGCAGCAGTCGATTTTTCTTCTTTTGATGCAGATGGCGATGGCGTAATCTCAATGGAAGAAGCAAAGGTTAACCCTCAGCTTGTAAAAATCTTTGATGATTTAGATACCGATGGAAATGGTGAGATTTCTAAAGAAGAGTTTTCAAAAGTACAGTAAGCAAACGCTTCATACTCCACTAAAGCCGCCTTAGTCAGCGGCTTTTTTGCGTTTAAGAACAATGATTATAGGAATATAGCGCTTACTTGGAAGAGCTTTTCTACAACGGTAATATGTTTTTTGTCGATTAAAAACATGATGACATGATCGCCCGACATAATAATTGTATCGTCGTGGGCTATCAGCACATCGTCATTACGTACTATTGCCCCAATAGTTGTTCCTGCAGGAAGTTTTATATCGGCAATCGCACGACCAACCACTTTAGATGTGTTTTCATCACCATGAGCAACGGCTTCAATGGCTTCTGCTGCGCCTTTACGCAGTGAATACACGTTAACAATATCACCACGGCGTACGTGCGTTAATAGCGCAGATATAGTGGCTTGTTGTGGTGATATGGCAATGTCTATTTCGCCGCCTTGGACTAAATCTACGTAGGCACCACGCTGAATAAGCACCATGGTTTTTTGTGCGCCCATACGTTTAGCAAGCATGGCTGACATAATGTTAGCTTCATCGTCGTTGGTTACGGCAATAAATACATCGACTTGTTCAATATGTTCTTCTGAAAGAAGTTCTTGATCCGATGCGTCACCACAAAAAACGACCGTGTTATCGAGCATTTCTGAGAGTTGTTCAGCGCGTTCTTTACTGCGCTCAATTAATTTAACGGTGTGGTTTTTCTCAAGTGAGCGGGCAAGGCCAGCGCCAATGTTACCGCCACCAGCTATCATAATTTTTTTGTAAGAGCGTTCAAGCTTTTGCAGCTCGTTCATTACTGCGCGTATATGTTTTGTAGCGGCAATAAAGAATACTTCATCATCTGCTTCAATAACGGTTGTACCTAATGGTTTTATTGCTTTACCTTGACGATAAATAGCGGCAACACGAGTTTCTACATTAGGGATGTGTTCTTTAAGTGCAGATAACGCATAACCCACAAGTAAACCGCCATAGTAAGCTTTCACTGCTACTAATGAGAGCATGCCATCAGCAAACTGCAACACTTGCAGAGCACCAGGGTAGTCAATTAAGCGGCGGATATACTTAGTGACCAGTGCTTCGGGAGCAATGTAATGATCGATTGGTAAATCATCATTTTGAAAAAGCTTCTCGCGGTACTTTAAATATTGCTCCGAGCGAATACGGGCAATCTTAGTGGGAGTATTAAAAATACTGTACGCCACTTGGCATGCAACCATGTTCACTTCATCTGAACTGGTTACGGCTATAATCATATCGGCATCTTCAGCGCCAGCACGGCGTAATACATCAGGATGTGCGCTGTGGCCCATAACCCCTTGTAAGTCGTACTTATCTTGAAGTTCACGTAATCGGTTACCGTCAATATCAACAACAGTAATTTCGTTTTGTTCGCCAACTAAGTTTTCAGCAAGCGTAGCGCCAACTTGCCCGGCACCGAGTATAATTATTTTCATTATTTACCCGTGGTATTGACCATAATTTAATTAAAAAAATAGCCATTTAATATTTCATAAATGGCTAACTATTCAGTGTACGGCTATTAGGCTTTTTTAACTAGTTTAGCGTAATAAAATCCATCACTTTCACCGGGTAATAACTGCAAACCAGGAGTTGTTAAGGTATCGTTTTCGTGTAGCGGAATATGCTCTACGTCATCGTTATTAGCTAAAAACTTAGCGACTTGCTGCTGGTTTTCTTGTGGAAGAACCGAACACGTAGCATATACTAATGTGCCGCCTGGTTTTAATAGTGGCCAAATGCTATCAAGAATATCGCTTTGTAATTTAGATAAGTCTTCGATGTCAGATGCGCGACGTAACCATTTTATATCAGGGTGGCGGCGGATTACGCCAGTAGCCGAACAAGGCACATCAAGCAAAATACGATCAAATAATTTTTCGTCCCACCAAGTATGTGGTTGTGATGCATCGCCACATTGAAGATCTGCGCCTAAGCCAATACGCGTTAAGTTTTGCTTAACACGTTCAAGGCGAGTTGCATCGCTATCAAGTGCAAGTACTTCTGCATCAGCAAGCTCTAATATATGACACGTCTTACCGCCAGGTGCTGCACAGGCATCTAAAATGTAGTCATCTGCTTTAGGTTCTAAAAAGCGTGCTGCAAGTTGTGCTGCGGCATCTTGTACTGAACATGCACCCGTATCAAACTCAGGCAATGAAAATACATCGCGTGGCTTAGCAAGCTTAATCCCATCTACAAAATCTGGGTTTAAGGTGTGTTCAATATCATTAGCGCTAAGCATATCGCTGTATTCTTGTGTACTAAACTGCGACTGATTTACACGTAACCACATAGGTGCTTGTTGTTGGTTTTCTGCAAGTATATCTTCCCAGCTATCTGGATAGGCTTCTTTAACTTGTTTGATAAACCAATTTGGGTGGTTGTATAAGCACACAGGGATCAGCTTTGCTTTTTCTTCAAGCTCTGCTTGTTGGCGCTGAAAACTACGTAAAATGGCGTTTATTAGCCCTTTTAATCCTAAAGCGCGAAGTTGAGCCAGTGCGTTTACAGTTTCTGAAATAGCAGCATGCGGTGGTACGCGCATATGCTGTAGCTGATAAATACCTACGTACAATAAAAACTGAAATATTCTACGTTTACCTTTTAATGGCTGCTCTACTAAGTGTTGGCAGTAATTTTCAAGGCTCGGTAAATAGCGTAAAACGCCATAACAAATTTGCTGTAGTAACGCTTTATCTTTAGGCGGCAAGCCTTGGCTGGCAAATGGAAGTTCTTGATTAAGCGATGCGCCTTTATCAACGACGTTATATAAAGTTTCAGCGGCAAGCGCTCTTACGTTTGGAACATTACTCATTGTTTTCGCCTAATATTGTGCCAGGGGTAACCCAGTCACTACGACCATTTAAAAAGTCGTTAATTGCCATTGGTTTTTTACCTTGCGGCTGTAATTGCGTAATACATAAAGCGTGTTCGCCACACGCCACTACTACGCCATTTTTGTCGCTTGATAAAATTTGCCCAGGATCACCTAATTGCTGCACAACCTGCGCTTGATAAATCTTTACTGTTTGCCCACCCATTTGGGTAAAGCACACTGGCCATGGATTAAAAGAGCGAATGTTGCGCTCAATTTGCAGCGCACTCATAGACCAGTCGATATTAGCTTCCTCTTTAGAAAGCTTTTTAGCGTAGTTAGCAAGTTCATCATTTTGAGGTTCAGGGGTGATCTCGCCATTAGCTAATTTATTAATGGTTTCAATTAATGCGTCTGGTCCTAGCTCAGCAAGTTTTGTGTATAAGCTTGCGCTAGTTTCTGTCGTGCTAATAGGGCAGCGACTTATATGTAGCATATCGCCGGTATCTAGCCCTTCATCCATTTGCATTATTGTTACGCCGGTTTGTTCATCACCAGCCCAAATTGCGCGTTGAATAGGTGCAGCACCGCGCCAGCGCGGTAATATAGAACCATGCACATTTAAACAACCTAAACGCGGGGCTTCTAATATAGCTTTAGGTAAAATTAAGCCATACGCTACAACAATCATAATATCGGCATTTAAGCTTGTTAGCTCTGCTAGTGCTTCATCATTTTTTAATGACTGTGGCTGAAAAACCGGTAAGTTGTGCTCAAGCGCTAGCTCTTTAACTTCACTGGCTTTTAATTTTTTACCACGACCAGCAGGGCGGTCTGGCTGGCTATATACACCCACTATTTGGTGCTCGCTTTGTATCAGCGCTTGTAAATGACGTGCTGCAAAGTCCGGCGTACCGGCAAATATAATGCGTAATGGTTGAGTCACTGAGTTTTCCTAAGGTGCTTATTACTGATCTGCAAATTTGGCTTCTTTTTCAAGCTTTTTACGAATACGTTGGCGCTTTAATGGAGATAAGTAATCAATGAACAGCTTACCTTGAAGGTGATCTAGTTCATGCTGAATACAAATAGCCAGTAATTCATCTGCATCTAGTACAAATTCTTCACCGTTTTCGTTAAGTGCTGCGACTGTTACTGTTTCTGCGCGATCTACTTTTGCATACGAGTTAGGTACTGATAAACAGCCTTCTTCGCTAACGGTAGAGCCGTCTTTTTTAATGATTTGTGGATTAATTAACACCAGTGGCTCATCACGCTCTTCTGATACATCAATAACAACGATTCGTTGATGAATATCTACTTGCGTGGCCGCAAGTCCAATGCCATTTTCATCGTACATTGTCTCTAGCATGTCTTTTACAATTTGGCGTACTGTGTCGTCAACTTGTGCAACATCTTTTGCTATAGTACGTAAACGCTCATCTGGAAATCTTAAAACTTCTAACCTAGCCATAGTTACCTTTTCACTTGTGCTTAATTTAGGGTATTGTATGCTCTTATTTTAGCCATTCGCGTTCACCTTTAACAGGTTTTGGGCAATAATAATGAAAAAACAATACAAGGAAGCTCAATGAAATCTCCATTACTTGCAATCATGCTTACGTTAAGTGCTGCATTCCCCGCAGTTGCTGACGTGCTTAAAATAAAAAAAGATGCACCAAAACAGTATGTTGTAAAAAAAGGCGATACACTTTGGGATATTTCTGGCATCTATTTAGATGAGCCTTGGCTATGGCCTGAACTTTGGCAAATGAATCCACAAATTGACAACCCGCACCTAATTTACCCCGGTGATGCATTAGCGCTGATATACGATGCAGATGGAAACCCACGTTTAGTGATCAATAAAGGATATAGAAAGCTATCTCCTCAGGGGCGTATTACACCAAAAGGGCGTAATGCTATTACTACCTTGCCGCTTGAAATGATTAAACCTTATATCAGTTACGAGCAAGCAATGAACAGTGATGATATTAAAGGCAAACCTTATATTTTAGGTGCTAATGAAAACACTAAAACACAAACGTTAGGTCATATTTTATATGCTAAAGGCGACTTACAAGTACATAAAGCGTACGCCATTTACCACAAGGGTGACGCTTACACCGACTTAACTGGTGAAGTGTTAGCAACGCGTGCATCTTACGTGGGTATCGCACGTGCGTTTAGAGCAGGTGATGAACACAATGGCGTGCCTTCGTCATTACGTGTTGAATCTGTTAAACGAGAAATTCAGCAAGGTGACTTTTTAATGCCGGCAATGGAAGGTCAAATGCTTCCTGCGTACTTTAATATACACCGTCCTTCTGAGCCTGTAACAGGGAATATTATCGCTTCCCCGCGCCACGTTAGAGAATTCAGCACAATGGATGTTGTAGTGCTAAACTTAGGCAGTGAACAAAATATAGAAGAAGGTCATGTATTAGATCTAGAGCGTCAATCGCCAACGGTTATTGATGGTCCTCGTGGCCCTCGTTACCCAGAAGACTCTAGTAAATACGAGAAGCTTTTATCTGATGTGAGCCAATTATTTGGTGATGAGTCTGACGAAGAAAATACAACGTGGACTATGCCTAAAGAAAAAGTTGGCGAGCTAATTGTCTTTAAAGTGTATGACAAAATAAGTTATGCATTAATAACTAAAAACCAGCACCCAATTCGCATTGGAGATATTGCAGTTATTCATTAAGAAGTAGCGAGTCGGTGCTCTAGGAGAGAGCATGGATCAGTCATCTGGCAAGCTAGCCCACTGGCTTGCCTTTTATATGTGTAAAGGGTTGGGTATAAAAACCCTTTTAGCACTATCTACAAACTATTCCCTTGGGTCGTTATTCGACTTACCTCATGACAAGCTTTTACAGCTAGGATTAACCGCTAATCAAGCGAGTAATTTACTCAACACTAATTGGCAACAAATCAGCCATTATGAGCAATTAATTGCGCAGCAGGGCATTACCGTAGTCTGTATTTTTGATGCGCTTTATCCAGAAGATCTCCGGCAGATTGCCAGTGCCCCTTTATTACTATTTTGTAGGGGTGATGTCTCGTTACTATCTACCCCACAAATTGCAATTGTAGGGAGTCGTAATGCCACACCTACTGGGCTTGAAATAGCATCAGAATTTGCATACGAGTTAACTTTGGCGGGGATTACAGTTACCTCAGGTATGGCGCGGGGAATAGATGGAGCAGCACATAAGGGCTCTCTTGCTGGTACGGGTAAAAACATAGCAGTGCTTGGTACTGGGGTTGATATTTACTATCCTAAACGCCATAAACTATTAACAGACCAAGTGTTAGAAAGCGGCCTGCTGGTGAGTGAGTTTTTACCAGGAACAGCTGCTCATGCTCATAACTTTCCGCGCCGTAATCGTATTATTTCTGGTTTATCTTTGGGGGTGCTCATTGTTGAGGCTGAAATCAAAAGCGGTTCGTTAATTACAGTACGTTATGCGCTTGAACAGAATAAAGAGGTATTTGCAGTACCAGGTTCTATTAAAAACCCGCTAGCACAGGCAAGTCACTTTTTAATAAAGCAAGGCGCTAAGTTAGTAGAAAACGTGGCTGACATTCTTGATGAGGTGAGTTTTACTTACGACAATAGCGTATGTAATAAAGAACAGCCAATTCAGACAAATTCTCAATGTGAGGTTTTAAATAGTATTGGCTTTGAAGTAACCAGCGTAGACGACATTGTGCGTCGCGCTCGGTGGCCAATAGACAAAGTACTCGCTAGATTGCTCGATTTAGAATTAGACGATCAGATTGAGCGCGTCCTAGATGGTTATATTAAGTTAAGCGCAGGAAGGTAATATGTTTGATATTCTTTTATATCTTTTTGAAAATTACATTCATAGCGAAGCAGATATATTTGCAGAGCAAAATGAGTTAACCGACGAGCTACTGCGCGCGGGTTTTAATAAGCCTGAGATATTTAAAGCACTCGATTGGTTAGAGCAACTCGCCGATTTACAACACAGCGATGAGTCTCCTTATCTTATTACTAACCCTAAAGATGCAGTTCGTATATTTACCGATAGCGAATGCCAAAGGCTCAGTGCTGAGTGTCGTGGCTTTTTAATGTTTATTGAGCAAATAGGCGTAATTAACAATGTAACTCGTGAGATGGTAATGGACTGTTTAGCCTCTCTGGATAAACCAACCATAAGCCTAGAAGATTTAAAATGGATTGTACTTATGATTTTGTTTAATGTTCCTGGCTCTGAGGAGGCGTATGAGCAAATGGAAGATTTGATTTTTGATGAACCCAGCGAACTTCTCCATTAGAGATAATTATCTTAATTGTACTCAAATTACTTAAACGGATAAGCACAGCATTGCTTGTATCTTTAAGTGGTTTGGGTATATTAGGCGAAAATTCACCAACCTATTAGGATCACCATGAGTAAAATCGACCATTCGCTTTTCTCGGCGAACAAGCACGCCCTCGAAAAAGAATACGAGATATGCCCACAGTGTGGTTCAGAGTTAGTGATCCGCAATAGTAAATCAGGCCCTTTTTTAGGATGCGCAAGTTATCCTAAATGCGACTTTATTAGGCCGTTGGCACATCACGATAGTAACGAAATCAAAATATTAGAAGATTCAGTATGCCCTGAGTGTAGCAAACCGCTGGTGGTTAAAAATGGCCGCTACGGTATGTTTATTGGGTGTACGGGATATCCAGAATGTCATTATATTGCTAACGAAAATGAAGAAAAACAAAGCGAAGACACTTTGCCAAGTTGCCCCAAATGCAAAAAGGGTCATTTAGTCGCGCGCAGTAATAAATTTGGTAAAGTATTTTATTCTTGTGATTGCTACCCAAGTTGTAAATACACGCTTAATAATAAACCGGTCGAACACCCGTGTCCTGAATGTGGCTGGCCCATCGTCATAGAGAGAAATATGGCAAATGGCACATTATTGCAATGCCCACAAAAAAGTTGCATGCATAAGCTGACCCCAACTGAATAACGTTTAATTATATCTGGAGACTACTTTGTCAGACCTTTCAAATACGCCCACTGCAATAACGTGCTTAACGCAAGGCGAAGTTATTTTATACCCAACAGAAGCTGTATATGGTTTAGGTTGTGATCCAGATAATCAACAAGCCGTTGAGGCACTATTAGCTATTAAGCAACGCCCGGTTGAAAAAGGGCTTATTTTAATTGCTGATAACTACGGACAATTATTAAAATACGTAGATGATGCAAAAATACCTATGGATAAACGCGCTGATATATTTTCGAGTTGGCCTGCTGCAATTACGTGGGTTATGCCTGCATCTAAAAATACACCCAAGTGGTTAACTGGGCAGTTTGATACTATCGCAGTAAGAGTAACTAACCATCCAACAGTAAAACGTTTATGCCAAGAGTTTGGCAAACCGCTTGTATCAACGAGTGCAAACTTAACAGGGCAAGAAACGGTCATTAGTATTGAGCAAGCTAAAACGCAATTTGCAGAGCAAGTTGGCTTTTACGTTGATGAGCCATTAGGTGGCAATACTCAACCAAGCACGATAAAAGACGCCATGACTGGCAAAATATTTAGAGGTTAATATGCAAAGCGAATTATTAGATCAAGTAAAAGCATACTTTATGGCTTTGCAAGACACTATTTGCCAAGGTTTGGAGGCTGCAGATGGCAGTGCTAAATTTATAGAAGATAACTGGCAAAGAGCAGAGGGCGGTGGTGGCCGCACACGTGTAACCACTAATGGCACAGTGATAGAGCAAGGTGGGGTAAATTACTCACATGTATTTGGCGCTTCAATGCCAGGTTCGGCAACAGCGCATAGACCAGAGCTTGCAGGACGCAGCTTTCATGCATGTGGTGTGTCGTTAGTTATTCATCCAAAAAACCCTCATGTACCAACAAGTCATGCCAATGTGCGCTTTTTTATTGCTGAAAAAGAAGGCGAAGAGCCAATATGGTGGTTTGGTGGCGGGTTTGATCTCACTCCTTTTTATCCAGTATTAGAAGACGTACAGCATTGGCATCAAGTTGCTCATGATATTTGTGCACCATTTGGTAGTGAAGTTTATCCAAAATACAAAACATGGTGCGACGAGTATTTTTATTTAAAGCACAGAGACGAGACGCGCGGAGTCGGCGGTTTATTTTTTGACGACTTAAACGAACTTGGTTTTGAAAAGAGCTTTGCGTTTATGCAATCGGTTGGTAATGGCTTTTTAGATGCCTATTTACCTATTATTGAACGCCGTAAAAATGATGAATACACAGAGCAACAACGTGATTTTCAGCTTTATCGTCGCGGACGCTACGTTGAGTTTAATCTAGTGTGGGATAGAGGTACGTTGTTTGGGCTACAAAGTGGCGGGCGCACTGAGTCTATATTAATGTCTATGCCACCACTTGCACGCTGGGAATATAATTATAAACCAGAACCAAGTAGCCCAGAAGCTAACCTATATCAGTATTACTTACGCCCGCAAGAGTGGTTAACGAGTCAACCAAGTGAGTTGATAGCCAGAGAATGGCAATTATAACAATTACACAGTAATCAAAAAGGCGCTAATCAGCGCCTTTTTGCATTGTGGCTAAATACAAATTTAATGTTGATTGATCATGTGCGTTGCTAGTTGAGAGAATGATTGCTTTAAGCCTTCACGTAACAACGGGTTGTCTATTTCTATATCCAGCGTTTTATTCATGCAGTACATCCATTGATCGCGCAATGCTTTATCTACAGTAAAAGGCATATGTCTTTTACGTAGCATTGGCTGGCCATGTTTTTCAGTAAATAGGTTCGGCCCGCCTAACCAACCAGATAAAAATTCAAAAAATACTTGGCGAATTCGATCTAATGGCAGAGGATGCATATCATATAACGGTTTAGCGTATTCATCTGACTCCATTATGTCGTAGAATCGATTGGAGATAGCACGCGCCCCTTTCTTTCCACCTATTATTTCATACGGTGTTTTTTCAGGAGTAGGAGCCTGTTGCTCGGGAGCTGGCTTAGATTTAGAGAAAAGTCGTTTAATCATATAATTTATCATCGTTAATAGGCAGTTTATGCTGCAAAGAGGTTGCTTTAAAATGGACAAATATGCGGTTTTTGGAAATCCAATTAAACATTCAAAATCCCCCGCGATACATAAACAATTTGCTGTATCACTGGGTGAGCAAATCGACTATCGCGCAATATTAGCACCTATCGATAACTTTGAAAAAACAGTATTGTCTTTTTTTGGGCAAGGTGGTGTTGGCGCTAACGTTACGATGCCATTTAAAGAGCAAGCCTATGCAATGGCTGATGAGCTTACGCCATTAGCTAAAATTGTAGGGGCTGTTAATACATTAAAAAAACGAGATGATGGCACATTACTCGGTGATAACACCGATGGTGTGGGCTTTGTAAATGATTTACTCGCTAATAAAGTAGCCATAACTAATAAACGCATTTTAATCATAGGTGCGGGCGGTGCTGCTCGAGGGGTTATTTTACCTTTGTTAGAGCATAACCCTCAGGAAATAATAATAGTTAATCGCACAGCACAAAAAGCCAAAGAACTCGCAGAGCTGTTTACTCAATATGGACCAGTATCTGGCTTCGGCTTTAGTGATTTACCAGTAAGCGATTACTCACTAATTATAAACTCTACATCTAGCAGTATGAATGATGAGCTTCCAGCTCTTGATGAAAAACACATAACTAACTGTGAAGTAGCTTATGACATGTTTTATTCACTGCAAAATACCATTTTTATGAATTGGGTTGCACAGCATAATATTAACGCTAAGCTTTTAGATGGCAGTGGAATGTTAGTTGGTCAAGCTGCTCAAGCATATTATGTATGGCGTAATAAAATGCCAAAAATACTTCCCGTAGTGGATGCGCTTAAACAAGGGGTGCTTAAATGAATCAGGCAATACAATTTATAGATAGGCTAGAATTTAGAGAGCCTGATCATCAGTTAGTATTTTTTGCACAAGTTAGTGGCATGCTGGTGGAGTGTGTAATACAAGTAAATACGCTTAAATTAACAGACGAAAGCCATGCAACAGAGTATTTTGAAAAGTACCGTTTTGATTATGAGGAGCGTGCCGAGGAACTCATCGAAGAGGAGAGCTATAACTCGGCAGGCCAAATTGAAGTAAGCTTATTAACTTAAGTTAGCGATTTCAGCTAAGTATTCATCTTTAAGTGATACATAGTTATCTGCAGATATTTTTAAAAAGGCAAGTTCTTGCTCTGTAAGAAGGCGGGCTTGCTTAGCTGGGCTTCCTACATATAAGTAACCAGACTCTAAACGTTTGTTTGGTGGCACTAAAGAGCCGCCGCCAATAATTACATCATCTTCAACAACCACGTTATCCATAATAATAGCGCCCATACCTACAAGTATACGGTTCCCTAATACACATCCGTGCAGCATTACCTTATGACCAACAGTTACATCGTCACCTATAATAAGTGGGTAACCATCAGGATTACTTTTAGTTGCACGAGATAAATGCAATACACTGCCATCTTGTATATTTGTACGCTCACCAATACGTATATAGTTAACATCACCACGTGCAGCTACTAACGGCCACACACTACTATTATCACCTAAAGTAATGTTACCAACCAAAACCGATGAATCATCAACATAAACAGACGCATTAAATGAAGGAGTAACACCTTTATAAGAACGAATTGCCATAGTTAGTACCTTTTAGATCATGATTATTAGTATTTGAGTGTATCAGCAAGGTGATTTTTGTACCATACAGTGCACTGTTTGGTTACAAAACTATCAGTTTCAGGGTGTTTAGTTCAGATACTAACCGAACAGCATCTTTTTTTACTTTTTCTTTAAAAAAGTGCTTGCGTAAAAATATGATCTCCCTATAATGCGACCCCACTGAGACGGGAAACGCCAACGCATAGCGAGGCAGGAACAACTCAGAGAGTTAAATAAAACTTCGGTTTTAAATCTTCCAAAAG
>NZ_AUTN01000134.1:0-62707 GCF_000497955.1 Pseudoalteromonas sp. TAE56 | reverse complement strand
CCTGCCATACTAGCGTTTACTTGCTCAGACAAAATACGTACAGCATCAACAGCATCAATATTTTTAGGGTCGTCAGGCAGTATGTCGGCTATTAGTAAATTTTGCAGCGGTTTATCTAGCATATTAGCTAGCTCAGAGAGTGAGGGCTCACCGGCATGGAATAAGTCTTTAGGGTGACCAAATAACTCCACCGATAAGTCATGAAATTCTGGCGTACCTCGATATTCAAGCATACTTAATACCGTTTTATACTCAGTGCACATTTTTCCCATATATTGAGCAATCGGATTTAACTGCCCTAGTTGGTTAATAATGTTACGGTGCAAAGTAGAAAACGCTTGGCGTAACTCGCTAGGTACAAAACCAAGGTCGCGCTGTTGATAGTATGCACGATCGATAAGTGGGTTTTTTTGACATTTCTGTCTAAAAAACTCTTCTTTAGTTTGTTTATCCCAATTAATAGCATCAAGTATCCTAATAGGCGTTTGCAATGCAATTAATTGATCCGATAACTCACGAGTTTTTAGTAGTAACGCCTTGTCTATCATGGTGTAAGCTCAACAATAAATGAGTTTTGAGCATAATTTAAAAAAGCTAAATTACAAAGCAATATCACACTTTTTTAGCTATTGTTTTTAAGATGATCGACCCTCATATCTGTATCGTATGAGTTATCAAATAAAAGGTATAAAACATGAAAAACGAACTCGACAATAAACAGATTTTAGCCGTGTATGAACGTATAATTCAAAAAGGTGAAATGACTGATGAAGGTAAGCACTATCAAGGCGTTACTGCTTATTCAGACGTAGATGGTTACACAGTATACCTACAAGGTAGCGGCGTAGAGCTGCGCTTTGGTTTTCATAATACTTACCACCTTGACTATGAACATGAAAAGCATAAAGACGACTTTTTGAAAAAATTATATAACATTGCAAACGAGAGCTAATGCACCCACGAAAACTCAGACACCGCCCTACCAGTAAGCTCAATACTACTTTTATTAACCAAGTAGTAGAAGAGCTTAGAGCTGATCCAAGCAAAGTCTCTATTATTCAAGACAATTTAGAACAGTACCGTGCTCAAACTCATTTAAAGCGTGGTTTTTTACTGGCTATAGAGCGCTTTGATTGGGTTTTTGAAGCAAGCAAAGATATTGATTTCATTTGCCAGCAAATTTTAGCTGATGACTATATTGGCAATAGACTAAGACGTTACCCTCTCCTTTTTAAAGGTGTTATTAATAATGCCTGACCTTTCCAAACCAAGCGCTTTAAAACGATAAAACCATAAAGTTTACTCTCTATATAAATTTATTAGAGCACTAAGCAATTACAGGTTTAGTGCGCTTTTGCATTAAAATAATACTATTAGTGCTCTAACTATTACTGCACTAACGATTTTTACACATTTTATTCATTTATTGCTGTAAACAAATCATTACTATTATTTAATCTCAAAAAAAACCTTTCAACACTATGTTTTATAAGTAATAAAATAAAATAAAACTTTATCTTCTTTATCGCATTAGTTGCACTTTTATTAATGATTAATCTACATTTTGGCATCTAGATATTTACCTCAACCTTGAATTGTTAGAGCTATTACCTTAAGCTTATCTTTATTGAACGTTCAATTAATAAAAATTATGCCTAAAGTTGGAATGGAACCTGTCAGGCGTCAGCAGTTAATTGACGCAACTATAGAATCTGTTGCGACGAATGGATTACAAGGAACGACTATAAACAGCATTAGTAAAAATGCAGGTTTATCGTCGGGTATTATTAGTCATTATTTTGGTGGTAAGCAGGGGCTGATTGAAGCCACTGTTCGATACTTACTAACAAGCTTAAAACAAGACTTGATAGGCAAAGTAAATCATCAAACAAATGCGACTGAACGTTTAATGTTTATTATCGAAGCCAACTTTGCGCTTGTACAACAGCGTAATGATACAACCCGAACGTGGTTAAGTTTTTGGGCGCAATCGATGCATGATGAAGAATTACACCGACTACAAAATGTAAACAGTAAACGCTTGCAAAGTAATTTAGCATTTTCTTTTAAACAATTAATGCCTATTGAGCAAGCAAATCAAGCTGCAGAACTTAGCGCCGCAATGATCGATGGCCTATGGTTAAGAGCAGTACTGAGTAAATCAGACAATAATCAGTTTAAACACTGTGAAAAGTTAGCAAAAAGCTATGTACTTTCACTTATCAAGTAATATGGAGCCTAGCGTGACTACACCTGTCTATCAAAATTTTATTAACGGCCATTTTCTTGCAAACCAGAACGGCAAAACATTTGATGTAACAAACCCAGCAACGGGCGAGGTTATTTACGCAGTAGAAATTGCCGACGAATTTATTCAAAACGCAGCCATTGAGAGTGCAAAGCAAGGTTTTGCTCAGTGGTCAGCAATGACACCCATTGAACGTAGCCGCATTTTATTAAAAGCAGTGGCTATTTTACGCGAACGTAACGATGAACTAGCACTTGTAGAAGTACTCGACACCGGTAAACCAATGCAAGAAGCAAATTGTGTTGATATTGAAACTGGCGCTGATGTAATTGAATACTTTGCAGGTCTTGCGCCAGCACAGGTAGGCCAACAACAAATGGTTGGTGATGACTTTTACTACACACGCAAAGAGCCATTAGGTATTTGTGCGGGTATTGGTGCATGGAACTACCCACTACAAATTGCATGTTGGAAGTCAGGCCCTGCTCTTGCTGCTGGGAATGCATTTATATTCAAACCATCAGAAGAAACGCCACTGGGCGCGCTTAAACTTGCAGAAGTATTTGTTGAAGCTGGCGTACCTGCAGGTGTGTTTAATGTTGTTCAAGGCGCGGGCGATGTAGGCCAGTGGCTAACGCAGCATAGCGAGATTGACAAAGTATCGTTCACGGGTGAAGTAGGCACAGGTAAAAAAGTAGTCGCAAGTGCTGCCGGTACTTTAAAAGATGTCACGATGGAACTTGGTGGGAAATCTCCACTATTAGTATTCGATGACGCCAACATTGAGCAAGCAGTTAGCGCGGCCATGTTAGGTAATTTTTATACGCAAGGCGAAATTTGTACTAACTGTACACGTATTTACGTTCATAAAAATGTATATCAGCAATTTATTGATGAGCTTAAAGCGCGCACTGAGAAAAACATTATTGCTGGCGACCCACAAGATTTAAATACTAACTTTGGCGCACTTATTTCTAAAAAGCACCAAGAACTAGTAATGAGCTACGTTAATAAAGGCATCGAAGAAGGTGCAACGCTATTAACCGGTGGTACAACGCTTTCCCCTAAATCTGCACCTAATGGCTATTTTGTAGCACCGACTGTGTTTATTGATTGTAATGACGACATGACTATCGTTAAAGAAGAAATATTTGGCCCAGTAATGAGCGTGCTTGTTTTTGACGATGAAGACGATGTTATTGCACGCGCTAACGGGACTCACCTAGGCTTAGCTGCAGGCGTATTTACTAGCGATATTAAACGTGCGCACCGCGTGATTCATAAGTTACAAGCCGGTATTTGTTGGATTAATGCATACGGTAACTCACCTGCTGAAATGCCAGTTGGCGGTTATAAGCAATCGGGTATTGGCCGTGAAAATGGTATACAAACGCTTGATCAATACACGCAAACTAAGTCTATTTATGTTGGTATGGCCGACATAGAAAGCCCATTTTAAGGCGCCCTACTATGAGTAATCATTACGACTATATTATTGTTGGCGCTGGTTCGGCGGGTTGTGTTTTAGCCAACCGTTTATCTGAAGATTCAAGTAACCGCGTGTTACTACTTGAAACTGGCGGTAGCGATAAAAGTATTTTTATAAAAATGCCAACCGCGTTATCTATTCCTATGAATAGTGACAAATACGCATGGCAGTTTCATACGCAGCCTGAGCCTCATTTAGATAACCGTGAGATGCATTGTCCTCGCGGTAAAGTATTAGGCGGCTCGTCATCTATTAATGGCATGGTGTATGTACGCGGTCACGCAAAAGATTTTGACGAATGGCAGCAACACGGTGCAAACGGCTGGGATTACCAATCGTGTTTACCGTATTTTCAAAAGGCAGAAAGCTTTTACCTTGGTGAAAATACTTACCGTGGTGGCAAAGGCCCGCTTGGCGTTAATAACGGCAACGAAATGAAAAACCCGCTTTACCGCACCTTTATCAAAGCAGGTGTACAAGCCGGTTACGCTTCTACAGATGATTATAACGCGTCGCAGCAAGAGGGTTTTGGCCCAATGCACATGACCGTAAAAGACGGCGTGCGCAGCTCTGCTTCGCGTGAGTATTTAGACCCTGTTAAATCGCGTAGTAATTTAACGATTATTACAGGTGCACTAGCACAACGCGTGATTTTAGATGGCAAGAAAGCTACTGGCATCGAATACAAAGTAAATGGCGACGTTAAAACTGCATATGCTGCAAAAGACGTTGTATTAAGTGCAGGCCCAATCGGCTCTCCACATATTTTACAACTCTCTGGTATTGGTGACACACAAGCGCTTGAAAAAGCAGGCGTTGAAGTACAGCATCATCTACCTGGTGTTGGTCAAAACTTACAAGATCATCTTGAGTTTTACTTTCAATACAAGTGTAAGCAACCTATCACGCTTAATGGCAAGCTAGGCATTGTTTCAAAAGGGTTGATTGGCGCGCGCTGGTTATTAACGCGTTCGGGTTTAGGTGCAACGAATCATTTTGAATCGTGTGCGTTTATTCGCTCAAAACCAGGTGTTGAATGGCCAGATATTCAGTATCACTTTTTACCAGCGGCTATGCGTTACGACGGTCGAAGCGCATTTGCAGGTCATGGTTTTCAAGTACATGTTGGTCATAACAAACCAAAAAGCCGTGGTAGTGTGACTATTGCTTCTGCAAATCCTGAGCAACCACCAACCATTTTATTTAATTACCTTGAGCATCAAGACGATATTGAAGGCTTTAGAGCATGCGTTCGCTTAACACGCGACATAATCGAGCAAAGTGCCTTTGATGAATACCGCGATGAAGAAATTCAACCAGGTAAACATATTCAAACAGATGAAGAAATAGATGCCTTTGTACGCCAAGCCGTAGAAAGTGCCTACCACCCTTCTTGCTCATGCAAAATGGGTGAAGATGATATGGCCGTTGTTAACTCAAATACGCAAGTACATGGTATTGAAGGATTACGTGTTGTTGACTCATCTATATTCCCAACGGTTCCTAACGGAAACTTGAATGCGCCTACTATTATGGTTGCCGAAAAAGCAGCTGACATAATTTTAGGTAAAGACCCATTACAGAAATCGGATGTGAATGTTGCCATAACAAAAAACTGGCAAGAAACACAACGTAGTACGGAGATCTAACTTTAGCCACATGCTCAGGTTTAGTCTCGTCGGGCTAAACCAATGCGTGCCTTGCAGTGGCACACGATGTAAATAGGTTACGTTGTGTTAATGCGAGAATAAAACAATAAAATACGGAGTGCTTATGAATTATTTTTATTCATTACTGGAGGGTAACAATGACTATTTGGCTTAATGCAGGGATCATTTTTACCTTACTTGCCATTATCACTATTTTAATTAAATGGGGTAATGTTCGCGTAGTAGGTGTAACACCAGTTCGAACCTTTACGTTTATAGCAATACTATTTACTTCTGGCCTTGATGTTGGCCTTATCATGTTTCCTTTAACTGAGTTTGCAGGTTATGCAGACATAAAAGCAAGCCCAGAATACGCGTTTGCAAATCCACTGGCTATTGAGTTTGGCTACTGGGGATTTTTGATCTGGGGGTTTTACTTTCTTACGTGCTTTTATTTCTGTGTAATAGAACCTAAAGTGAAATTTTTCGAAATTCCTTGGGTTAAATTTATCAATAACGTTGTAATTATTGGTACATGTGCATTTACCGCTTATTTATTGCTTACAAACCTACCATGGTATTTACCCGAATTAGGTGATGGAACAAGTATAGTTTCTGAGTTTTATTTAATTGTGTTTGCAGCTATCTGTTTTGCTGTGTACTCAAGTACTGATATTAAATATGTACGTATTTTAAGTATTTCTACTACGTGGTTATTTTTAGTATTAATCGCCTTTATGTGGGCTGGCGCATTTGTGATCGGTGATAGTCAAATGTCAGCATTTACAGATAACTTAGGCTCTATTGGTACTTACTTTGCTAATATTAATGAATTTGTTTTACCACTTAATGATTACCATGAATTTTACTTATTTTGGTGGTTCGCATGGAGCATAATGATTGGTCAATTTACATCACGCTTTGTTGGTGGACTTAAAACATACCAAGTATTGGCTGCAATGTTGATTTTCCCTTCTATTCCTATCGCAATTTGGTTTAGTGTACTTTATCACTACCACGAAGCGGGCATTCCAACTCAAGGTATTAAAAACTTTGCTATGGTATTTGTAGGTATTGTATTTGTAATTAACTCACTCGATTCGTTAGTGCGTTTATATACAGATAACCTAAACTTTACCGTAAAGCGTTTTGGAAAAATGAAATACATAGTCGGAAACATTGTTGCTTTATCACTACTTACACTATTGTTTAAATTGGAATTTTTACAAATTCAGTGGGTAGGTGCATTAGTTATTGGCTTGTTCTTTATCTGTGCTGCTTTTATTGGTTACAGTAAATTTAAAACAGTAACGAATATAGATAGCTCACCAAAAGCAAACGAAATTGATTACACAAAAATTGACACAGTACACTAGGGATAAATAATGAATAACAAACTAAAACAACTTGCAGTAGCACTACCATTTGCGCTTTTATCAACAACTGCAGCAGCTGATTGGTCAACAACAATCACTGCAGCGTCTGACTACACTTTTAATGGTGTAACACAAACAGATAGCGATCCTGCAATTCAAGGTAGCTTGGACTATGCCTTTGACAGCGGTGTTTACGCAGGTGTATGGGCTTCAAATGTAGATTTTGGTGACGACACTGATTTTGAACTTGATGCCTATGTAGGTAAGTATGTGCAACTTGATGAGCAATTTAGCGTTGACTACGGTATAGCTTATTACACGTACCAAGGTAATAACAGCGATGGAAACTACGCTGAAGCTTACACAAAATTTGGTTACGCAAGTGAGTACGGACAAACTGAGCTTAACTTTTGGTACAGCTGGGATTACTTTGGAACAGGCGCCGGTCATGTAATTTCAATGGTTGCTCACACTTATGAACTAGCTCCAAACCACGCACTACGTGCAAGTTTTGATATTTCAAATTCACTTGATGGCGATAAGTTTCAGTGGGATGGCGCTAAGGGTGATAAATCATACCACCACTATCGCTTGGCATACCAAACAAGCTACGAAGGTTTTGGTATTGAAGTGGCTGCTGAAAACACAAGCTTAGATTACGATTATGCTGATGAGCGTATCGTACTTGCTGTTTCTCGCACATTTGATCTTTAATACAATTATTACTGATTAAACAAAAATGCCACTCTATTTAGAGTGGCATTTTTATTTATAAACTAACTAACTAACTAACAATATCCCAAGCACTTGTACCCGATGCTGAAAGGTTACTGGTGTTATTGCGTAATACTTTATTACCTACATTAGCTGATGACTCAGGTCGGCTTACTAAATAACCCTGAACAGAACTCACACCCATTTTTTTAACAAGTTCAAACTGCCCTATTTCTTCAACGCCTTCAGCCACAATTTTAAGACCTAACTTTTTCCCTAGATCACTAATTGTATTTAATATGTCGTTATATTTTTGGCTCTTATTAGCTTGAGATATAAACGAGCGATCAATTTTAATAACATCTATTGGTAAATCAGCTAATGTACTTAACGAGCTAAAACCTGTACCAAAATCATCAATTGCAATGGTAATGCCCTCTTCTCTTAATCTACTTAAGTCTTTAATTATTTTAGGGCTGGCTTTAATGAATGTAGATTCAGTAATTTCAAGCATCAGAGACGTAGCTGGTAAGCCGGTTTTTTTAAGCTTCTTCATTACCCAATCATAAATATCACGGTGCTTTAATTGAATGCCCGAAACATTAACTGATATTTTCACTTTGCGCATACCTGCATTGTGCCATGCAGCCATCTGTCTACACGATTCAAGCATAATCCAATCGCCAAGCTCTAATATTAAATTAGATTCCTCTGCTATTGGAATAAATTCTGAAGGGGGGATCATACCCTCAACTGGGTGATCCCATCGGGTAAGCGCCTCAAAATAATCAATCATACAATCTTCAACATGTACAATCGGTTGAAAAGATAAGTAAAAATCTTTACATGCGACCGCTAAACGCAGCTCTTCAAGTAAATAATGGTAACGGCGCATTTTGTTACCCATTTCTGGTGAGTAAACTTTAAATATCCCCTTACCATCGCTTTTAGCCCTATACATAGCCACGTCAGCTAATTGCAAAAGAGCCTGCGGCGTTGATGCACTTTCTGGATAAGACGCAATACCAATGCTGGCACTAATTTTTACTATTTTATTACCTAGCACAAAGTCTTTTTCAAGCTCACTAAGCACGTGTTTAGCAATTTCAACAACTCTGTCGCTATCATCAAGTAACTCTATAAAAATGGAAAATTCATCTCCTCCCAACCTCGATAAGTTTTGCTCTAATTGGTTAGCACTATTTATGTTACTTAATTTATGGTGGCGTAGAACATTGGCAAGGCGAGTAGCAACTTGAACTAATATTTCATCACCAAAACTATGACCAAATGAGTCGTTTACTTGTTTAAAGCCATCAAGGTCGATAAACAGGAGTGCACATTTGAGATCTTCTTGGTTAGCATGATTAATTTGTCTGTCGATATGTTCAATATAAGCATGGCGGTCAATTAACAGCGTCAGTTTGTCTTGGCATATACTGGTTTGTGTTTGTTTTACATAATTAGCAACATGCGTATTTAAACTATTTATAGACTGACCTAAGCTGCTTACACCCAAAGGGTTCTCAGCTGGTTTTACTTGCAAGTTAAATGCAGTTAATAAGCTATTGGCTTGAAGGTTAAGCTCTGCTATCTGATTTTTATAGTGGCGCTTTCTGCGCTCCCTACGTAAATACAAACCAGATCCGAATACTAAAATACATAAGAGTAAAAAGTTAATAGGTGATGCAAGCGTCATTACAATTAGCTTATTTGAATCAGCTGCTACAAACTGGGTCTCAGTGGTTTTAATAAGTAAAAAATCGGCAGTAGGCTGCTCAATAATATAATGGCCATTCAAAATGGGGTTATACCAAGGAGCCATTTCAAGAGTGGTATTAGTTATTTCGAAACTTCGTATATCAATACTGGTATTAAATAAATTTATACGGTTGATCTGATTCGTTAACTCTATGTTTATACAAAAACAAAATAGAATTATAATTAGAAAAATAAAACCGAGCGGTTTAAGTTTACTCATAAAAAAAATCCATCTATTTTGCTTCTCCCATTAAACCCATCACCAAAAAACGAATTATATCGCCTGCATTTAGTACTAAGCAAGCATTGATATAATCCTAAGCCATTAGAATAACAAAAAACTGTAACAATAACGGATTAACTCACTCAATTTAATATAGTATAGGTGGGATTAACAAAAATAAACAAAAAGGTTTCAATTGTTTAAAATTTAATACATACCGTCAATAAGCTCTATAATTTTTCTTCAGCGTCAATCTAGGCCACACCATTGCAGCCTTTAGTATCTGTCTTTGATAATCCTTTCTGACATTCCCGATGCTTTAATACAACATTTCCTAAAATTATTCTTCAACATCATGCCTTGTTAAAAAACCTAGGAATGTAACAATTATCGCAGATACAATTATTATTTTAATATTTAAAGCTGCCATGCATAGCTAACTTTTGTAAAAAATGTACGTTGATCTCGCTCAATATTTTTAAGAGAATCGTCTTGGTAACCTCTATCTGAGTAACCCAAATAAAACAACGTTTGTGCATTAATTTTATATGAGTAAACAAGCTGACTACCGTAGTCTTTATTGATTTGGCTAACTTGGTAAAAATAGGCGTTTTCGTCTCTATCAATGTCTTCAAATTGTAAAATTAATTTAAGAATTGAACGCATACTAAATTTATAATGAAGTCTAAAATCGACTAGGTTAGCAGTAAATACACGATCCCCTTGCGGATTATCTAATTGGCTGTAGTTATGTTTTACATCGAGTTGCCAATGGTCGTTAATGTCCCACACCACTTGGGTTTGAGTGTCAAACGCATCGCCTAGTTGCTCATTTGCATAATCAATGCGGCTAGCGTATTCAATATATAACGAAAGCTTTAAATCTTTAGTGGGTTTAAAACCGGTGTAAATAAAACCAATATTTTGATTATAAAAATTATCGTTATAGTTTTCATAACGGTGCACTAAACCAATTTCAAAAATAGATTGCTTTTGGCCTTTGAAGCTTAAAAAGCCTTCGTATTCTTCTTCAAGTAAGTCGCCGTTTTGCGCCCACGTTTTATCCCAGTCAGCTTCGTATGACCATGAGGTAAGTAAATCAGACTCATCTCTGTACCATGTTTGTCCACCACCAAAGCCTACTTTTTCATAATCTACTTTAGCTTGATAACCTAAATCAGTGCGATAGTCCTGCCCAATATTTTCATACGATGCAAACAATTTGTAATCACGTTTATCGCGCGTAAGTTCTAGGGCATATGCTTCATCTGACTGAGTTTCAGATAGGTTATAATTTTGAATTAAAAATTCAGAGTTACGTGTATCAGCAGATGATACTTGATACAAAAGAGTGTCCGATTGATTAAACCAGTAGCTACCGTCCACTGATAATACAGTGTTGTGATAGTCATCACTTTCTCTGTGCGTGCTTGAAATGCCAATAGTGCCTTGCTGACCTAAGTCATATTGATAACGCCCAGCGGCCGCATTCGTTTTTTTGTTTAGGCTTGCAAAGCCTGAGCCCTGATTCGTAGGCAGTAAAATATTACTATTGTCGTCGTCAGCGAGCATCAAAGCATAACTATGATCACCCGTTTTACCCGTCAGCTTTGCACCTAAGGTAGGCTCTGCAATTGTACGCGTGTATAAGAGCTCAAATAAACTGCTTTTAAAGTAAGAAGCACCATCTAAAAAGAAAGGTCGTTTTTCGGCGTAATAAATAGAAAATGTTGTATTTACATCAAGCTCTAAAGAGTCTGTTTCTACTTGCGAAAAATCTGGATTGATCGTCGCATTTAAAACAGCGTCCTTGGTTAAACCCCAACGCAAATCTAAGCCCACTTCGGTATCAATATCGCCATTATCCCAGTTGCCCGGTAATTCAGATTTATTATCGTTACGAAGTGCGGTCAATGTAGGTGTTAATTGAATATTTTTACTCGATTCAATATCGCTAAAACCCACTAACTTATCAAACTGACAAAGGCTACATTTTATATTTCTATCAAACCCCATATTTGATAGCTGATATAAAACATCACGTTGATAGTTTCTCATGACTGAAAAACCCCACGTTAGCTCTTTTTCATTTTCAGGAAAGCGCAGTGCCTTAAAAGGAATACGCATTTCAACAACGTAACCTTTCTCGTTAATTTGCCCTGCGCTATCCCAAATAGCATTCCATGAGATATCTGAACTCCACCCATCGGTGTCGGTCATTCTTATATCGCCTTGTGCACCAAGGGGATTCACATGAAATTCATAACCACTGCGTTCATCATTAAATGTATCAATAACAAGAATAACTACGTCGTCTTCCCACAGCGTATCGCGGTCACGAAGTGATGCACGAATTTGCTCAGGGTTTGGATCCTCTGCAATAAAGGCAACATATAAGTTTGTGCCATCTTCGTAAATAAAAGCATCAGTTTTTACAGGAGGTGTGCCTTTTTCGTTAGGCTCATCTTGGTAGAGTAGAGGTATACGTGTCGCGTTTTTCCAGTGCGCTTCATCCATAACACCATCAATAGTGATATTTGAATCAATACGAGATAAGGGTACTTGCTGTTTACTAGCCGCTACATCAAGGCTTGAGAGTAATAAAACGAAACTTAAAAATAGGAAGGTAAACTTTTTTATTATAGTTATAAAGTACTGCATAAACATCCATTTAGACTGTAATTACTCATAGGGAGTAACTTAAGCTGGGGATTGTAATTTATCCAGGTACATTTGTTAATACTTTGAAATGAAAAATTAACTATTTAATGATAAAGGAGTAACTAATGTTACCCATCAAGTTTCGAGTAGTTTAAGCTTATTGTCTATACCATTCCATACATCAGCGTCCTCTGGTGCAGGTTTAACCTCTGTAATGCGCGGCCAGACCAATGCGAGTTCAGCATTTAATTCTGTGAACTCTTTTTGAGATTCTGGTAGCTCATCTTCTTGGTATATTGCATCAGCTGAACATTCAGGGACACATAAACCGCAATCGATACAATCAATCGGGCTAATAGCTAAAAAATTAGGGCCTTCAAAAAATGCATCTGCTGGGCACACTGACACGCAATCGGTGTACTTGCATTTTATACAATTTTCGGTGACTACAAACGCCATACTATTTTAATACCTAAGATTTTAAACAACAGTTGTGGATCATACCCATCCACCCCAAAAATACAATAAATAAGTGCCATATCACCCTATTTTAACGTAAAATACGCGCCTTATGTTTGCACACCCATTGTGCCCTGCATTCCCTTATTGTGAGCGGTAATAATACCCCGCTATGACACCTAAAAGAGATATAAATGATACGTTTAACCGAAATAAAGCTGCCACTTGATCATGACGAAGATGCAATTGGTCAAGCAATTGTAAATAAACTAAAAATCCAACCAGAACAATTGCACAGTTTTAATGTGTTCAAACGTGGTTATGACGCACGTAAAAAATCAGCTATTTTACTTATTTATACACTCGATATAGAAGTTGATAACGAAGCCAAGCTACTCTCAGCATTTGAAAAAGACCAACATGTAAAAGTAGCGCCAGACACAAACTATAAATTTGTAGCCCAAGCCAGCGAAAATATAACAGAGCGCCCTGTCGTTATTGGTTTTGGCCCTTGTGGTTTATTTGCAGGCTTATTACTTGCTCAAATGGGTTTTAATCCCATTATATTAGAGCGCGGTAAAGAAGTACGTGAACGTACAAAAGACACGTTTGGATTTTGGCGTAAACGTACACTTAATACAGAATCAAACGTACAGTTTGGTGAAGGTGGCGCAGGTACTTTTTCAGATGGTAAATTATACAGCCAAGTAAAAGATCCAAAACATTATGGTCGTAAAGTCATTACTGAATTTGTAGAAGCTGGCGCACCAGATGAAATTTTATACGTAAGTAAGCCACATATTGGTACATTTAAACTTGTCACCATGATTGAAAAAATGCGTGCTCGTATAATCGAACTCGGTGGTGAAATTCGCTTTAGTACACGTGTTGACGACATTCATTTAGATGATGGGCAAGTAACAGGCTTAACGCTTTCAAATGGTGAGCAGTTAAATACTCGCCATGTTGTATTAGCTGTAGGTCACAGTGCTCGTGACACGTTTGACATGATCCACAAAAAAGGCATTTACGTTGAAGCAAAGCCATTCTCAGTCGGTTTTAGAATCGAACATAAACAATCAATGATCGATGAATGCCGTTTTGGTACAAATGCCGGTAACCCTATTTTAGGCTCTGCCGATTATAAACTTGTTCACCATTGTGATAATGGTCGCACAGTTTACAGCTTTTGTATGTGCCCAGGCGGTACTGTTGTAGCGGCAACGTCTGAAGAAGGACGTGTAGTAACCAATGGCATGAGCCAATATTCGCGAAGTGAGCGCAATGCTAACAGCGCTATTGTTGTAGGTATTTCTCCAGAGCAGGATTTTCCTGGTAATCCGCTTGCTGGTATAGACTTACAACGTAAACTTGAAGAGCAAGCGTATGAGCTTGGTGGTAGCAACTACGATGCACCAGCACAATTAATTGGTGACTTCTTAAAAGGTAGATCATCTGCAGAGTTAGGTGAAGTACAACCATCTTACACCCCCGGTATTAAGTTAACTGATTTAAGTAAGGTACTACCGCAATTTGCTATTGATGCTCTTCGCGAAGCTATACCTGCTTTTAATAAACAAATCCGTGGTTTTTCTACTAATGACGGTTTACTAACTGGTGTTGAAACACGTACTTCGTCGCCAATCAGTATTAAACGCGATAAAACGTTCCAAAGCATTAATACTAAAGGGCTTTACCCTGCTGGTGAAGGTGCAGGTTACGCTGGCGGTATTTTATCAGCGGGTATTGATGGTATTAAAGCAGCTGAGGCGGTTGCGCTGTCTATGCTAGAAAACGCTTAAACCTCTTTTTTAAGCTGTTTATCGAAAAGCCTCACTTTGTGAGGCTTTTTTGTGCTAAATGTATAGAAAATAATAACAATCCAAGCACCTCAACAATGATCAAAACATTTACCTTTTCGCTGCTTAGTGTATTAGCAATTTTTAACACTAAAGCACAAGAACTAAAAACCATCGGTGAAATTCACAGTGCATATAAAAATAATTCTATTAATGCACAGCAACTCACCCAAAATTATATAGACCGAATTAATAAACTTAATCCACAATATAATGCGGTTATTAGCTTAGAGCCTACAGCACTTGCTCAAGCTAAAACGTTAGATGAACTTGCCACTAAAGGAACTTGGGCTGGACCATTACATGGAATACCTGTACTTCTTAAAGATAATATAGAAACTAGAGGCACCCTTCCCACAACGGCTGGCTCTTTAGCACTTAAAAATAACGTTACTAATAATGATGCTTTTGTTGTTAAACAACTACGAAATGCGGGCGCTATAATTTTAGGTAAAGCTAATTTAAGTGAGTGGGCAAATTTTCGTTCATCCTATTCATCTTCGGGCTGGAGTGCTGTAGGCGGACAAACACATAATGCGCACGATGTAACACGTAACCCATGTGGTTCTAGTGCAGGCTCTGCTGTTGCGGTAGCACTTAACTTTGCGCCTATAGCATTAGGGACTGAAACAGACGGTTCAATTACGTGCCCTGCCTCAGTAAATGGAGTTTATGCAATAAAACCGAGTATGGGCCAAGTATCACGCTCAGGCGTTGTGCCTCTTTCAAGTAGCCAAGATTCAGTAGGGCCGATGGCGCATTCACTTAAAGATTCGCTGCTGGTTTTATCTGTTTTGCAAGGTGAAGACTCCCTTGATGCGACAACTACAGGGTTTGAATTAAAAACAGGTAATCTAAAATCAAAATCATCACTTATTATTGGTGCACTGCCTAGCGACAAATTTACAGTTGAAACGCAGCGCCTTTATGCCAAGCAGTTACAAGCATTAAAACAGGCTGGGCACACTGTTATTAATGTAGATATTACTGATAACTTAGATACGCTATTTGCTGATGAATACTATATTTTACTCTACGACTTTAAAGCCGAAATTAATCATTACCTCGCAAACACTCCAACACAAGTGGCTGTTAAAAGCCTAAAAGCACTTATTAATTTTAATATTCAAAATAAAAAAACAGAAATGCCCCACTTTGAGCAAGACATCCTAGTTCAATCACAGGCTATTGATTTAACTAACAAACAAAAATACCAGGAGACTAAAGAACGCTATCGCACTTTAGCAACGACAGCCATTGTTAATGTATACAAAAACAACAAGCTTGATATTGTTATAGCGCCTACAGTATCCCCCGCCTGGAAAACTGACTTAGTTAATGGTGATAATTTTAATGGCAGTAGTAGTTCGTTATCTGCTATTGCTGGCACAACGCACATAACCCTACCGGTCGGAAAAGTAAGTGGTTTACCGGTTGGTTTGTCCATAATAGCAAATAAAGAGGACGAGCAAGCGGCTTATTTATACGCAAATATTATTGACGAGGTGTTATCACCAGGCACAAAAAAACCTGAGTAAACTCAGGTTTTTTTTAAACTAAACGGCGTAACTATGACTTTTTAAGTGACAGTTTTTCGCCTTTTAAGCTTTTACGAACGCTTGAAATACGTGAGCGATTTACTGCTCTCGCTTCACCGGTTGCTTGTCCTGATAACTTGTTAGAACGTGTACGGCGTAAATGCGCTGGTTTTTTACCAATTTTATCAATTAGTACTTCACGGTTACTTACTTCATAACCTTCTAAATATACACGTTTGATTTTTTGGCCGATTAGCGTTTCAATTTCAAACAAAGTGTTTTCTTCTTCACGGCTAACAAATGAGATTGCTTGACCTTGGCGACCAGCACGACCTGTACGGCCAATACGGTGAACGTAATCTTCTGCAAGCCATGGTAAATCAATATTAATTACACGAGGTAAGCCATCAATATCAATACCACGAGCAGCGACTTCTGTAGCCACTAATACGCGTACCTTGCCTTCTTTAAATTCACGTAAAGCACGACGACGGTTACCTTGAGATTTATCACCGTGGCAAACGCCTGCCGGGATACCATCAAGATTAAGCTCTTTAACAAGCTCATCAGCTGTTTCTTTCATGTTTACGAAGACAAGCACTTGTTGCCAGTTTTTCTTACCAATCAATTCAGAAAGTAGCTCTTGCTTACGACGTTCTTCAACTGGGTAAACAACATGCTCAACGGTGCTTGCTGTACTGTTAGTTTGATCAACACGCACTATTTCAGCTTGTTTCAATACTTTAGATGCAAATTGTTTAATTGCTGCAGGGAATGTAGCAGAGAAAAGTAAAATCTGGCGCTCTTCTGCACAGCTTTTAATAACGTTTTGCATATCTTCAATAAAGCCCATATCAAGCATACGGTCAGCTTCATCAAGAACAAGGTGCTTAACACTTGCAAGGCTTAAGTTACCTAAACGAATATGATCAAATAAACGACCTGGCGTTGCAACAACAATATCTACACCTTCTTTTAAAGCATTTGCTTGGCCGGCAGTGCTAACACCACCAAATAAGCTAACGACTTTAAGTGATGTATGCTTTGCAAAATCTCTAAAATTATTTGCAATTTGTTCTGCAAGTTCACGCGTTGGAGCAAGTACTAATGCATGAGGTGCATTAGTTGTGCTGAGTTCAGACTCAACCAATTTTTGGATGATAGGTAAAGCAAACGCGGCAGTTTTGCCGGTACCAGTTTGTGCACTGGCTAAAACGTCTTTACCTTTACGAACAGCAGGAATTGCTGCGCGCTGAATGGGCGTAAGGGTGTGATAGTTAAGTTCGTCCAACGCCTGGATGATTTCAGGAGCGAAACTAAAAGATTTAAAATTCATGCTGTATAACCTACGGCCACATTATCAAGGGTCGCAAATTATACAGTAAAAACGAGCTAACAGTTAGTCATAACTTATCTTTTAACGTGTTTAATCTACTTTATAGCGTTTAAATATTAAAGAGGTGTTAATACCACCAAACGCAAAGTTATTACTCATCACGTAATCGGTATTAATCTCACGCCCTTGATGCCTTATGTAATCAAGCTGAGCACATTCGTCATCAACGTTATCTAAATTAATTGTTGGTGCAAACCAGTTATCAGCCATCATATTAATGCTTGCCCATGCTTCTATTGCACCACAAGCACCTAATGTATGCCCCAAATAACTTTTTAACGAGCTAATAGGTTTGCTGCCCAATGCTTTAAACGTTGCGTGAGACTCGGCAATATCACCTTTATCTGTTGATGTACCATGCGCATTAACGTAACCAATTTTTCCTGGTTCTAAATTGGCATCTTGCAGTGCCATTTCTATCGCTAGTTGCATTGTTTTTGATGTTGGTTGAGTAACATGCTGTCCATCAGAATTACAACCAAAACCAACCACCTCAGCTAATATTGTTGCTCCGCGCGCTTTTGCATGTTCGTATTCTTCTAAAATAAGTGTACCCGCGCCTTCGCCTATCACTAAGCCATCGCGATTTTTATCAAAAGGTCTTGGTGTTTGTTTTGGTGTTTCATTTTTTGTAGATGTTGCATAAAGCGTATCAAATACTGCAGCCTCTGTGATGCATAATTCCTCTGCTCCACCAGCCACCATTATTTTTTGTCGGCCAAACTTAATCGCTTCATAGGCGAAGCCTATTCCTTGAGATCCCGATGTACAAGCAGAGCTTGTTGTTATAACACGCCCTTTTAAACCAAAAAACACACCAACATTTACAGGGGCAGTATGCGCCATCATTTTAATGTAACTCGTGGCTGTTACACCTGACATCGACCCCGTTTCCATCATATTTGCAAAGGCGAGTAATGGCTCAGTAGAGCCAGTAGATGAGCCATACGCTATACCCGTAGAGCCATCTGTTAGACTGTCGTGCTCGAGTAATTTGGCTTGTTCAAGTGCGCATTCAGTAGCACGAGTTGACATAAGTGACACTCGCCCCATTGAACGGATTTGTTTTCGTTTGTAATGACTTGGTCGCTCAAAGTGTTTAACTGGCGCGGCTAAACGAGTATTGAGGTCGTCAGCTATATCCCACTCTGGCATAGTAACAACAGCATTTTCGCCTTTAATTAAGGCTTTTTTGAATTCAGTCCAATCATCGCCCAATGCAGTGACCACCGACATGCCTGTTACAACAACGCGTTTAATCAAACCATGCCACCATTAACCGAAATTACTTGGCGTGTTATGTAAGCTGCATCATCAGACATTAAAAAAGCGACTGTTCCCGCAACTTCTTTAACGCTCCCCATGCGTTTAAGGGGTATCATTTTCATCATTTCATCAATAGGTAATTCATCAGTCATCGCGGTTTCTATTAAACCAGGTGCCACACAATTAACTGTGATTTTGCGTTTTGCCAATTCTAATGCAAGTGCTTTAGTGGCCCCAATAATACCGGCTTTTGCTGCACTATAATTTACTTGCCCTCGGTTACCTGCAATACCTGACACCGATGACATTGTAATTATTCGCCCACCTTTACGGCTTTGTACCATAGGCATTACAGTTGGGTGTACTACATTATAAAACCCATCAAGGCCTGTACGTATTACACAATCCCAGTCTTCCCCTTGCATAGCAGGAAATGCCATATCGTTAGTAATACCTGCATTACACACCACGCCATAATAAGCGCCATGCTGAGCTATATCTTCTATTATTTGTGCTTTGGCCTGCTCTCTGTCACATACATCAAATTGTAATAAACTGGTGGCTCTACCTAATGCATTAATTTCATCGCATGTTGCTTGAGCTTGCTCAACACCCGCTCTGCAATGTACGGCAATATCAAACCCTTGCTCAGCAAGTTTTAACGCAATAGCTTTACCAATACCACGGCTTGAACCCGTAACTAAAATTCTTTTTGTCATTGATTTTCTCTTATAAATTCCAACGGGTTTTCAGGCTGAAATACATTAATTTTTGCTTGGCAAAGTAGAGTTTCACACACGAGTATTTGGCATTCAAATACACTTAAACCTGACTCTTCTTGATATAGCTTTTTCACTTCAATAGTCAGCTTACTGCCGTTTTTAAAACACGGTTGATAAGTTTGATATTTTCGCGTGCCAATTAAAAAACCAATTTTTACAGGTTTATTTTCATCATTCGCTAACGCACCAGCGTAAGCAGCAATAGACTGCGCCATGTACTCAACACCAATATAGCTAGGTACGCCGTTAATTGCAGGACTAAAAAAAGGGCTTTGCTCAGAGATAGTAACGCCGCATTGAGCTTCATCTTCGCTGTGTGTTAAAAGGCTATCTATTAAAATCATAGGCGCATCATGCGGGACTACTTGCTCTATAGGGTAATTAGTCAACGTTAACTCCCAATATTAAGCTGGCATTATTACCGCCAAACGCAAATGAATTAGATAAGCAGTATTTAAGAGCGGGCTTAAACGCTTGTTTTATTATTTTTATATCAGCCAAATCACTGCCTTCTTTAATCACGTTATATGGCAGCATATGTTGGCCGCTGTCTTTTAATAATAACCAACATATACCGGCTTCAATGGCGCCTGCAGCACCAAGAGTATGCCCTGTTAAATGCTTACTTGAGCTAAGCGGGGTATTGTTGCCAAACACGCGATTAATTGCAAGTGCTTCCATTTCGTCATTTTTTACAGTAGCCGTACCGTGAGCGTTAATATAATCAATATCACCACAGGATAATTTTGCGCTTTTTAGTGCTTTTTCCATTGAGGCTTGGGCGCCCATCCCATTAGGATCGGGGGCTGACATATGATGCGCATCTGAGCTTTCGCCACTGCCTAGTAACGTAACGCCGTTATTTGTTATTGGCTTATTTTTAGTCATTACAAATAAAGCGGCCCCTTCACCAATATTAATGCCGTCTCTGGTGCTAGAAAAAGGCTGGCATAAACCCGAGCTTAAAGAAGCGAGCGAGTCAAAGCCATTAATTGTTAATTGGCACAAACTATCCGCTCCACCACAAATTACCACATCGGCTAAATCAGCATTTAGCAAAGCTCGAGCGCTAATTAACGCTTTGCTACTCGACGTGCACGCAGTAGAAATACTGTAACAAGGCCCTAGAGCCCCTATTTTATGTGCAATGTAATGAGCGGGTGTTGCCAACTCTTGATCACTGTAACTAAAGTCATCAGGCCAGAGTTTTGTACTTTCATAGCTTTTACGTGCTCTTTCGCCATCATGAATACCTGATGTACTAGTACCCATTACAATTGCGATACGCGACTTATCAATATGCGAAAGTTTATCTAAGGTTGGCTTAATCTGCTCTAAAGCTAGATCAATAAATGTATTGATACGTTTATTATTTGATAAAGCAATAGACTGAACTTGCCCGACATACAGCGGAGTTTGCTCAGCACTTAAACTTTTATTTAAAGTTAATAAAGGAGTTGCAGGGTTATATTTATTTAAGCTTGTTGTAGTTGCATCTTGGCCTATGCCCATCGCACTCACAATGCCTAAATCATTCAGCCAATATGTCACTGTGCTACCTTTTTAAATGTTATTTGATACTGATGTAAAATATTGTTCAACGTTGTCGAATCATCACTATAGTCAATGGTGATAAATGTACCCTCATCGTTAAATACTTCCCGATTAGAGCCAACCTGCTTTATTAAAGCACCCTCTAACTGCTTTTGTAAAAATGCTACTGGCCAATGTACTAATGCAATATCCGCTAAAATATAATGAGGGTCTATCCCTTCTACCGCCAGCATATTTCGTGTTTTTACTGGGCCATTTAAAGGTTTTTCAAGCTCCATAATTGGAAAGCCTTGCACTGTCATTAACAATAACTTAATTGCACCTTTGTCATTTATAGCTAATTGGGCAAATACAGTGTGTGTGTTTTGCTGATTCGTAATATACAAAACATGCTGCCAAGACTTATCAAACATTTGTGCTGGCACGCTATTAATATTTAATTGAATATTAGGTGATAGATACACTCTATTTTTAGATGCTGTAAAACTCGTACATGCGCTCAATACAGCAAATATAAATACACTACACACCGCATACTTAATTAATTTTGACATAACTGAGCCAACACATTTAAACGGCGTTCACTTTGTGCAACAAATGGGTTATTTGTATCCCATGCGTAGCCCGCTAAAATAGCACTAATCATTTCTCGCACCTGAGTATTTTGTTCAGAGTAAAATATCACATCCTGAAAACGCGTATCGTACCACCCTGTTACAAATGTTCTAAAACAATCGACTCCAGCTTGTAATGGCTGTGCGTAGTGAGCGTCAAAATCGACGACTTCGTTTTTTAAATAGCGATCAACAAGTGGGGCAACTAAATTTGCAGATTTGAGTGCAATTGTTACACCTGATGAAAATACCGGGTCTAAAAATTCCCCCGCATTACCCAATAAAGCAAAGTGCTTACCATATAACTTACTCACATTTGCCGAGTAGCCTTTTATATTTTTTGCTGGAGTTAATAACTCACGCTGTGCTAACAGTGTTTTTAAATAAGGGTCTTGCTCTATAAATTGATTTAGTAAATCGCTAGATTCATCATCATTAAAACGCTCTGACTGCGCCACAACCCCAATACTCGCAGTACCATCACTAAAGGGAATAAGCCAATACCACACGTCTGAATATTGAGGGTGTACGGTAATCAAAATTTTATTTCGATCGAAGCTTGTATCACTAATATTGTCTTTAAAGTGACTAAAATAAGCGCTTCGAACAGGAAAGTTAGAAGGAAGCTCTAAATCTAACAATTTTGGTAATACACGCCCAAAGCCACTTGCGTCCAATACAAATCGGGCATTAACGCGATAAGCTTGCTGCTGCTCATTGTGTACCACTAATGATGCACCATTTGGCTCATCACAGTAGTCAACCACCGTGTGCTTATATCTGATTTCTACGCCTTGTCCTTGTGCTTTGTCTGCTAATAATTTGTCAAAGTCGGCTCTTTTCACTTGATACGTAGTGCCTGGGCCTTTAGTAAATTTTTCAGTGAAATTTATAGTTGTATTTTGCCCTGCCCGATGAAAAGCAGCGCCATCTTTAAACTGAAAACCTAAAGCCGCTGCATTGTCATGTAGTGTATCGATTAAGCCCGCGTCTTCTAAGTACGCCATACATTGCGGCAGTAAGCTTTCACCAATTGAAAAACGTGGAAACGCCTGCTGTTCAAGTACCAGTACCCGCCATCCTTTTTGAACTAAAAGACTACTAGCCAATGCACCCGAAGGCCCAGCGCCAATAACAACAACATCGTACTGCTCAAGGTTATTCAAATTATTGTTCCTTTTGAGGCTTTAAAACACTCAGCGGTGATAAAAAGTAAATAGCTAAAATCCCTACCATTACACTCAGTCCAAAGCTAAAAATAGCGGGTGTATCAGATGCACTCAACATGCCAAATACCCACATTGATGACGCAGCCGATAAGCTAATCGCCAACACATTTTTGGGCTCTAACTTATTTATTTGATAAAAAACGAGGTAATCAATTGCTAAGGCAATAACAAGTAACGCACCGAGTAAATTAAATAACGACAAGCTACCTTGAATCGCATTACATACCCAAAGCATGCTCAACACCACAACAGATAAAATGGTCACCTGCAGCAGCGCTATCTTAATCGTAAATCGCCAACTAAAAAGCAGCCAACTAATAAAACCCGCAAGCACTAGGCTTAATAGTAAATATTCACGGTAATCACTTAATAAAGCACTAATTTGCTTAGGTTTATTATAAAGGTAAATTCCATTGTTTTTTTCAACCTCATTAATTAGTTGATCAGATGAAATACCCGAAATAGACACCCACGTTATCGATTGTTCTGACTCAACAACCATTTGAGAAAGCAATAATGGTTTAAATGTACTCGTGGCGAGTGTTTCATAAGTTAATAACGGTGCTTTTGTACTTGCTAACGCTTGCCCTGTAACGCGCTCAGCAATATTCAAAGTTCCTTTATTTTTAGCCTGTTCAAACAAGACTTGGTTGTGCCTCTGTTTTTGTAAACTAGGCAACCAATGGCTAATGCTATTATGTTTAAAATTAGGGTTTAGTTGCGTTAAGCGGTTTAAAAATTGTTCTTGTTTTTGTAAAAGCGCTTCGTCGCTATCTGCAAACATAAAAACAATTTGGCTATCCCATTGCCCAAGTAATAACAAATGCTTTTTTTCGTTTAGCATTAGATGCTCGGGGCTCGCGTTTAATAGCTTTACATCATCATTAAAGCTAATAGGTTTTATTAAAAATAACGCACTTATAAGGGCTAATAACGTAATTAGTATTGGCTTTTTTAAACTATTGCAGTGTAAAAAAACCTGAATGAGCTTTTGACTCATCAATAAACTCGAAGGCGATAACGTGAGTGTAGATTGCCACAATGGCAAAACTAAAACTGTAAATAGCCAAGCACTCACCAAACCCGCAATAACAAACACACAGACTTGAGATAATAACGTTAGTGGCGCACCTAGTAAGCAGAGATAACCCAGCGTAGTAGTAATAAGAGATAGTAAAAGCGCAGATTGTGTCCCTCTGCTGTAGCCTTTTTCATGCTCTTTTTTGGCTAAGTCTGTCATACCATGAAATGCATAATCAATGGCAATACCAATCAAGGTAACTGCAAAAACAAGCGTTAATAAATGAATAGTATTAAACAGCAACACCATAGCGATAGCGCCGCCAATAAGTGCACTTAGTACGGTAAAGCTTGCCAATAAAATACTGTTTAAACGCCTAAATACCCAAAATACCATAACAATAAGGGCTAATAAGCTAATGCCACCAAACAGGCTCATCTCGTATTTAGCTTGTTTAGCATTTTCAGCCGTATGAAATAGCACACCAGAGTAAGTAATGCTTAAATCAGGGTAGGTTTTATTAAGGATATTGATCTGTTTAATTATTGTATCTGCTAAATCAATTGATTTATTAACCCCTAAATATTCAGGCGCTAAATTTGCCAAAATAACACGGTATTCAATGCCTTTTAAACGTCGAGTTAAACGACCTTGTTCAAGCGTAAACAATTGGCTTTGTCTTAAGTTATCTTCTATAAATGCCGCTAAGCTCAAACTTGTATCTTTGCTTAAGGTAGCACTTACAAATGGGTTGCCTAACTGATTTAATTGCTCAAGGTAATAATGTTCAAACGTTGTTTTTTCGCTTAATATTTGCTTGTAAGTATCACTTAATAACGCATGTTTGAAAGGTGAGAATGTTTGCGCTAAATCGTTAACGGACGGAAAGTTAAATGTGCTTTTAATTTCATTAACGTCAAGCCATTTTTGGAAATCATCAAATGCTTTATTTTTATTATTTCCTGCAAATGAGAACATAATACGGTTAGCATTTTGCTGAAAAAAGACATCTTCCGCATGTGCAATTTGGGAGTGCGACTTTGGCAATAAGCTAAACATATCGGCGCTAAACGTTGGTTTAGACAACCAAAAAGCAGCAGCAAAAAGTAAAATTAAACTGCTAAACCACCCAACAATAACGGTAATTCGTTTTGTCATTGCACTATTCCCTTAATTAACCACTGCATTATTTAAAAACATAATTTTATTTGGGATAAGTAAACTCAATTTTTGTTTTATTTCCTGAGTGCTCATTTAGTACAATACTGCTCACTTGCTTAGCAGCTTCACATAAAATAAAATCACTAAATAATTGCTGTAACATCGCTTCTTTTGGTGTTAACTGTGTGCAGCTACCTTGCATTTTAGCAATATCAAAACGAGTTTCCAGCGCACTCATATTTACGCTGAGTAAGTCACTCAGTAATCCTACAAATTGCTCACTACCGGGTTGTGGTATTAACTCACCATTAGCATTTTGTGCAAGCACTTTGCCGTTTTCTATTATGAGCATGCTCTCAACAGGCATTTTCACTTGCCAAATGAGCTTTTCATCAATCAACGAAAAAACACCCGACGAAATAAAAGGTTTAGCAAATCCATTAAATTGCTTATATTGCTTAAACTCACCTTTAATTGGTGCTGCATTTACTACAGAGCAAAACAGTAAAAAGCTAATGGCTACACTCAATGTAAAACATTTTAATAAATTCATCTAAATCGCCTATAAAATCAAAATTTAATTCAAAACCGGTTTTAATTTATTAAATAAAATAGCGGGCGATTCAAATTGCATTTCTTTAGAGCTAACCTCAATTGCAACTTGTGTGGTTGAGGCTTTAGTAAGGCGCTTGTTAGTTAGCGAGTCAGTGATTACGTAATCAATCCGTAGTCTATTCTCGTATTCTTTTAAATAAGCCGCTACTTGAATTTTTTGAGTAAATACCGCTGAGGCAACATACTTTATTTGCATATCAACTATAGGCCACGCGTAGCCCGATTCATGCATTTGTGGGTAATCATAATCAAATAAACGCAGTAACTCGCAACGCGCTACTTCTAAGTAACGTGGGTAGTTACCATGCCATACAACATTCATTGGGTCACAGTCATGAAATGGAATTTCGATTTCTACCACATGCGTTAATAATGCACCTTTACTATTCATACAACGCCCAACGTTTAGTTTGAATATACCCTATTGTTTGCCTTAGCACGGCTTCCATTGGTCTATCTTCAGTGAGGTTTTCAAAGTAATCAGTTATATCGATATACATGTTTTGCATATCTTGCGTTAAAGTTGAAAACTCAAGATCGCCTTGCTTAATACGTAATCTAACACCTTGAATACTGGCTAATAACGTACTTCCTAACACTTGTTCTGTTAGTTGTAAAATACGTAAACAATCGCGAGACGCAATAGTCCCCATACTCACTTTATCTTGATTATGGCACTCTGTAGAGCGAGAAAAAACACTGGCCGGCATGGTTAGCTTTAATGCTTCAGCAGTGTAAGCACTACAGCCAATTTGAACAGCCTTAAAGCCATGATTAATATAACGGCGCTCTGGTGCACTATCAGACAAGTTTGAAGGTAGCCCATTGTTGTACTTAGTATCAACCAAAGACGCGATTTGTCTGTCGGCTAAATCAGCAAGATTTGCAACGGCTGTTTTCATGCTATCCATTGCCATTGCAATGTGGCCTCCGTAAAAATGCCCGCCGTGCAATACATGCTCACCTTGGCCGTCAATTATTGGGTTATCGTTTGCTGAGTTAAGCTCGTTTTCTATCATGTGCCTAAAAAACGGCAGACTGTCTTGCAGCACACCAATAACATGGGGTGCACAACGGATTGAATACCTATCTTGAAGTCTGTCTGCATTACGAGGGTGATCGTGATGGTTTAAATCTTCTCTTATCCAACGAGCAATTTGTTGCTGCCCAGGATGTGGCTTAACTGAAAATAATATCTCATCAAAATGATGGCTATTTCCTTTAAGCGCTAAGCTTGATAATGCAGTAATACGGCTTGCCAGTTTAGCTAAGTAATTAGCCCTATCAAACGCTAAACACGCTAATGCAGTCATTACCGCTGTGCCATTCATAACCGCAAGACCTTCTTTTGGCCTTAGTGTTAGTGGCTCTAAGCCAACCTCTTTCATAACTTCAGCACTGTTACGTACTTGGTCTTTGTAAAACACGTCACGCTCGCCTACCATCGCACCTGCAACGTAAGATAACGGTGTTAAATCGCCACTGGCACCTACTGACCCTTCTTGTGGGATCACAGGCACTATATCGTTATTTAAGTAATCTTTAAGTAGGTGCAGCATTTCCCAGCTAATACCAGAGTAGCCCTGTGAAAGTGATGTTAAACGGGTAGCTAAAATTGCACGCCCTTGCACTTTATTAAATACATCCCCAAGTCCACAGCCATGAAAACGAGTTAAATGCAGAGGTAGTTCATCAACTAAATCAAGGGGTACAGCCACCGTTACAGAATCACCGTAACCAGTTGTAACGCCGTAAATTACGCCATCTTCTTTTAAAAGTGTGTCTAAAAAACGCAAAGCGCTATTAATTTTACCGCTAAAAGTTTCACAGCTATTTAATTGCACTTGTGTTTCATTAAAGGCAACTCGAACAATATCTTCAATTGATAATCGCTGATTGCCAAAAAGCTGTATATTTTGTTCAGTCACACTTGCTCTCCATTGATTGATCGCGCACTACCTGCTGATCACTTTTCCAAAAATCGTAAAAATTAAACCACTGATAAGGATATAAAGCTGCGTAATAACTCAAACGCTGTGCATAGTCAGTAATAATAAGTGTTAGCGCCTGCTGTCGCTCTCGTCGAGGCATTTTTAATGATTGGCTGTAATGTTCAAATATCACTTGATACTTTTTGCTTTTTTTATCTTTTAAACAAAACAAAAAGTAAACAGGGCAATCAAGCAGCGCGGCTAATATAAAAGGCCCCTGTGAAAATGGGGCTTTTTTGCCTAAAAATGGTACCTGTACCGACCGAGAAGCCGTTGTTGTGCTTGTTCTGTCGCCAACAATAACGATTATTTCTCCTTGTTCTACTTTTTCTTTTAGTAAAATAGCTAAGTCAGGCCCCATATCAGTCACTTGTATTAAATTAACCGACACATTTGGGTTAATCTTTTTAAGCATTTTATTAAATTCAACAGCATGATGGGTAAACACCAGTACATTTATTTTTTTGCTACTGCGGTGTTGGCTAAGTGCTCTGCACACCTCTAAATTACCCAAGTGAGAACCTATAAAAATAGCCCCTTGGTTTTGCTCATCTAACTCAGCAAATAAATGCTCATTAGTGTATTTAATATCACGTTGGGTTATTCGCCCAAGCCAAGCATCAATTTTATCTAATGCGCTATCTGCAAAACTACAAAAGTGTGTTAATTGCATTTTAAACGTAACAGGTTGCTTCCTGCCTTGGTAAACATTAACTTGCTTTAAAAACGCTTTAGAAGCTACACGCGCTACTTTTCCTGTTAAAAAAAGATAAAAAACGACAGGAAACAAAACAATCCACAGCCCTTTTCTACCCAGTAATTTATGAGCAAATAACAATATTTGAATACCTAAAAAATTACCGCGTTCTTGCATTTTAGACCAGTGCTTAGCTGCCATAACGCCTCTTTAATTTATGCCAAATTAACACCGGAGAGCGAATCAACATTCCAAAAAATAAGCGAGTGTGCAACCACGAAATACGCACGTTATCATGTAATGGCTGAAAATGAGAAAGCCCATTTTCGGGGTAAATTACTTGGCTAGGTAAAAATACAAAAGGCACGTTGCGCCAATATAAACGCACTAAAATTTCGGGGTCAAAATCCATACGTTTGCCAAGCGATACCTCATCAATTAGCTTTGTACTTTGCTCAAGCGGATACACTCTAAAGCCACACATCGAATCTACAATTGTAAAACTTAACGTCTCAATCCATACCCATACATGAGTTAAGTAACGTGCTAAATAACGGTGCTTAGGCACTGAATCGTCATATATTGGGCAGCAGCTAATCAGCGCTTTAGGCTGAGTGTTTGAAAGTGCTATTAGTTTTTTAATGTCAGATAAGTCATGTTGCCCATCTGCATCAACTTGTATCGCATGCGAAAAACCTAGCTTATGTGCATGCTTTAAACCTGTTTGTACCGCGCCGCCTTTGCCTTGGTTATCGTCGTGGGTAACTACACTCAACTGCGCGTATTTTGCATTGAGGTTACTAAACACATTTTTAGCTTCGGCGTTGCTTGCGTCATCAACCATAATAATAGGAAGATTAAATGGCGATAATTGGCTCAGTACATCATCAATAACCGTAATATGATTATAATTAGGGATAACAATACAAAAGTTATTCATTTATAGGGCTATCAAAAACAACACGGCCAGATGCATGCTGCCCTTTGTTTGAATTATACGAAAAGGTGTATTTATTCTCTGCTTTTTGCTCAAGCAATAATTCGATTGTTATACCTGGGGTAATCACTACCTGGAACTTTAAGACTTCAACATTTTTAACAGGTTGCTCAACATTATAATATTTACAAATTGCAGCCACAGCCCAGTCTAATTGCACAACACCTGCGAGTATTGGGCCATCTGTAAAGTGTCCTTTGAAATAATCTAAATCATGAGGAACTAGTAAGCTTAATTTATACTTTTGTACTGCTTTTTCACAAGACAGTAAATCAGGCTGTGTTTTAATCAACTTTTGCAAAAAGACTCTCCAATGCTTTTAAATTTAACTTTGCCTGTGAGTTGTATGGTAATTGATCTACAAAACGCCACTTTTTAGGGATACAAATTCGCTCAAAGCGCGCTAATGCATGCGCCTTTAATAAGTTATTTGTGGCTAACTTACCGTCACTATTAAAAAACACCTGCCCTTTAGGTGTAAGTACAACAATGGCGCCTACAATTAATCGCTCACCAGGCAAGGCGATTACTTTAGCTTCACTTATCCACTCACTAGTATACAAATGTTGTTCTAGCTCATCTAAACTTAATCGTTTTTCTTCTAACTTTATAATTCGATCGAATCGGCCTAGTAATCTAAATTGACCATTTTTAAGCACTTCCCCTCTATCATCTAAAGGGTAATTTTTATCGCGAACAAGCGGCGAGTTTAAAATTAAACGCTGATCGTCCAAAGCCCGTACTTTAATACCCGAGAATGGCTGCCAAAGGCTAACCTTTTCAAGTGAAGTAACTTGTCGATATGCAATACCACCAGTTTCGGTACTACCAAAAACTTGTGTGACTGGTTTATTTAATTGCGTAAACAACGATACAGCATCTTCGTTTAGTAACGGCCCACCTGATGAAAAAACCCATTGTAAATGAGACTTATCATCCACTAAAACATTATCAATACATAACCGCTTTAACTGCGCAGGGCTTGAAACAAAGACTACTTTTTTAAATAACTTGAGCTTTTTAGCTACATGTTCTGGGTAGTGCAGTAGTTCTGTATTAACAACCTTTCCTGCGCGCAATGGCCACAGTAATCTAAACAATAAGCCGTATATATGCTGGTGCGAAACACTCGCTATAAAAATAGGATTATCAATCAGTGCATAGCTATTAATTAATGTACTTAATTCTTTATTTATTAGCTGCCACGTTTTTACAATTGGCTTGGCTTTACCCGACGAGCCCGACGTGTAAAAAACAATTGTGCCTTCTTGAGGCCATTTAATTGTTTCAATAGATACAAAGTGAGGTTGATTGACTAGGGTGCCAATATCTAAAAAATCAGCCTCTAAATCGGCTACTAATTCAGACTCACCAATAAAAAAAGGTGTTTGTTTAAGCAAGGAGTTTAACGTTGCAGGTTGCCCATTAGGCGGCAGAATCACTGTGTTTCCGTGTAGTGCCAAAGCAAACAAGTACACGGCAAATTTGTAAGTGTCTGTGGTGTATAAAACAACTGATGATTTAGCGTTTAACGTTGATAGTTTAGCTAAAACTTCGTTTATATCACTAACAAACTGACGCTCCGAAATATCATTATCAGTATGATTAAAGCACGTTCTTATCGCATTACTTTGAAAAGCATTAAACACCGGCGTTCCTTTTTACTTTTTGTCTGACTAGCCATTCTATGGCAAACAATGTGCCCATAGCTAAGTAAGCAATAAAACCATTATAAAAAGCCCATGTTTCTAGGCTACTAAAAATACTGGTGTATAGGGCAATACCACCGTTAAATACAAAAAAAACACACCACACTAGCGTTACTTTTTTTGTATAAATTACACCGTTTTCATCAAGTGAGGGCTCAGTGATACGCGCAAAGGTTTCAATAATAGAAGGCCCTTTATACAAAGAATACGCAAACACAATTAACATAACTAAATTAATGATTACGGGGTACAAGCGCAGCCCTAAGTCGCTATCCATTACCTTGGAAATCACAATAGTAATGGCTGCTAAAAATGTAGCGGGCTTTAACCACGGCATTTTATCAAACAAGGCTCTGCTTAACCAAAGTCTAACCCCGAGTATAAATAGCAGTAATACTGTAATTAACTGACTATTAAAACGCGTAAGGCCTACGTACACAATAAGAGGGTAGCAAGCCAAACAAATCATAATTAACGTTGTTAAAACTGCTTTTAACATAGTATTAGTTAACTAACTTTTCTATTTCGGTAACTATGTCTTGCACTGTGCGCACGAGCTTAAAGGCATCTGGCTCAATTTTTTTACCTGTGATTTCTCTTAATTTCACAACTAAGTCAACTGCATCAATACTGTCTAAATCAAGATCTTGGTACAGGTTAGCCTCTAAGCTAATATCTTCTGGGTCTATTTCAAATTCGTTCTCTAAAATGCCGTGTAATACATCATAAATTTCAGCAGCGGTTTTCATCTTTCTTCCTACTTTTATATATTAAGAACGTGCTTGTTCAATAAATTTTGCTAAAGAATTAACTGAGGCAAAGTGCGCTTTAGTTTGCTCAGAGTTTGCATCTATTTTCACATCAAATTGTTTTTTTATCGCAAGGCCAAGCTCTAATGCATCTATGCTGTCTAGCCCTAGGCCATCTACAAATAAAGCGTCATCATCTTGAATGTCAGCAGTGGTCATGTCTTCAAGATCAAGGCTTGAGATAATCAGTTGTTTTATTTGTTCTTTTAATTCGCTCATATATTTTTTAGCTCTTGTGTAAAGTAATGTTGTAAATCTTTAGTCAATTGGCGTGATTGCATCGCTGGCATATCGTTGTCGTACGTTGCACAATTAAACTGCTGGCTTGCGAGCCTCATTGTAAAATGCGCCTGATATGGCGCGACCTTATACCAAGGTGTACCTTTGGTTAAAGTGTTTGGTTTCATTTTAATTAAAAAAGTAGTAATGGGCGCATGACATCTAATTGCAATATTTGCAGCGCCCCGTTTAAACTTTAATGTTTTGTGAGGCTCTGTCCGTGTACCTTCAGGAAATACAATTAAGTTATTACCTTTTTGCAAACTGCGCTCACACTCTCGTAATAGCTCCTGTGGATCGTCATTACTTATGTAGCCGGTGCTTTTAATAACGCCGCGCATAAAAGGATTTTTAAATAAATGCGCCTTTACTACGCAATCAGCATTTTTTACTACCGAAATTAAAACAACAACATCAATCAAAGAAGGATGGTTTGCCAATAGTAGCTGCCCTTTTAAGCCTTCAATTTTTGCTTTATCTTCAACATGAAATCGAATAACGCCCGTTAAATGCATTAAACCAACAAATAACTTAAAGCTGTAATGTACTGTTTTTCGAGCCTTGATTTTTTGCTTAACTGAGTCACTTTGAAATACGCGCTGAGCAGGAAAAATAATAAAAGCTAATACTAAACCACCAATCCCAAAAACTGAGAAGCAAAATGCAGTAGCAATAATCCGCCAAACCAATCCACATAACCTTTGTGCATTTTTAAGCATGGTATGTAAGCTGCCAATCGTGCTCAAGCGTGTTATGAACAAGTAATGTATTGCTGCGCTCATGCAAAGCTTTAGCGCATTGAATACTCATTGGTAAGTCGCTTTCCCCCACGCCCGAGTTAAATACTTTGTTTAAACTAAAATGCGGTTCGCCTTTTTGCGGCGCTCTTATTATTAAACCAATAGAGTGTGCTATTTGCTGTTCATCGGCATACTGAGCGTAAATATCGGGGAGAGTCTCATCCGTATGAACTATTAACATGTGTTGCTGATCGTTATCAGCAAGTCTAACAAAGCCATCTACTAGTGCATAAATAAAGCTTTCGGCTCCTGCAGCAATAGCATTCGTAGCACTTATATTACCCTGTATTATCCCAAAAAGTCCCGATGCGGCATTATGCACACTTAACCCAAAACCAGTGGGCGACAGTGGCTGATCATTAACTACATCAACAAGTAAGTTGGACGTTTTGTGAAAATCGCCGTGGCGAGAAGAGAAAACACTCGGTAAATTAACGTAGTTACCTTGAGTACTTACTTGATGAGCACTAAAGAGGGCCATTTTGATAAAGGAAGTCATTCGGCGTCGCTGCATAGCAGGCACCCAACTAAGATTTAATACAGAGGAATCAAACCAATTACTCTCTTTTATTTGTCGCTGTTCGGGCTTTATCCATATAGCGAGTTCTTCAACAACAAATTTCACAGCTCTGCATATTTTATAAGATATAAGGGAGGGAATTTTACCGATTTTAGCAATAGAAGTAAATAATCATTAACAAAAAGCACTGAACTAACGAGTTGTTCAGTGCCTGCTCATATTACTATGAAAGTAGAGCTATATCATTCTGCTTTAAACACTTCGCTGTACCGCCAACAACATCGTTATTATTTAACTCATTAATTAACACTTCGCCTTGAGCTTGCTGCTCATCACTAAGCGGTAAGTACGGTAATCTAAATACGGGGTTTACTGCACCTGTCATCATCATGGCGGTATTAATAGCAATCGGATTTGGCTCGCAGAACAACCAGTTCATTAATGGTTGTAATGAGGTATTTAACTCATCATTTTTAGTATCCATTAACTGACGGAACAAACCAGGAATAAGGTTAGATGTAACCGAAATAACACCGTGCGCTTTATGTGTGTGGCGCGCATCATGGCTTTCGTCATCGTTACCCGACCAACATGCAATACCTTGCTGCTCATAATGGGCTATGCGTTCATTGCCGCCACACTCTTTAACACCAATAAAATGCTCGTGCTGTGCCAGTGGCTCAATAATATCAGGTGTTAGGTCTTGACCTGTGCGCCCTGCTACGTTGTAAATAAAGGCAGGTCCAATATCTAACACACGCTTAAAGTGCTCTTTAACACCCGCAATTGACGTACGCCCGTAGTACGGGTTAATTTGTAGTGCTGCATCCATACCGCTGGCAAAGCCATACTTAGTTGCTTTAATAGCTTCACGGGTGTTGTTACTACCGGTATTACCAACAATAACCAGTTTGTCGCCATACTTGTTTGCACTGTGCGCTATAAGCATTAAATGCTCTTCCCAGTTCATTAACTGGCCTTCGCCTGTTGTGCCACCGACTACAATGCCATCAACGCCCGCTGCAATTTGTATTTCTACGAGTTCATCGTACTTTGCGAGATCTATTTCACCGTTTGCTAAGTATGGCGTTTTAATAGCTGTAATAAGGCTTGCTTGTTTAATTTTCTCTAGGGTGCGCATAAAAAATCATTATTTATAAAACTTGCGCTATTTGTAACATAATTGCGGGTACTTTTGGAGGTGTAAGCCTACATTTAATTATAAAATCTCTTGTATTATTAGGTTTGGTAATACAAAATGAATAACTGTATATATAAACAGTATTTTATTTTTAACGATACCAGAGGCTTTATGCGTTTATCTGACTACTTAGCAACTCATTTTTATAACACCGATGAACTGTGCCAAGCATTAAATATAGATGCAGATACACTTTTAGCTTGGCAAGAGCGAAGTGTTTTCCCAAAACCAAGTTACTGTATTAAAAGCCAACTTAGCTGCAGCTCATATTCAGGCTTGTATGAATGCGAAGAGTATGACGACTATTACCCGCGCGGCTGTGTTAATTGGGGGCAGGGTCTTTTAAAACAAAAAATAGAATCATCAAGCCACGCTTTTAATTATTTTGCACAGCAATATACTGCAAGCCTAACTAAGCTCGCTCAGCAAGGATTTACGTTTAGCGAAGAGCTATTTGGCTGTGAAATAGACGAGCACTTACAGCAAGTTTGGCAACAGTTTTTATGCAGTAAGTACGGTGTACTTACTCAGAATGGTTTAATAGACGAAATAGTCTCGGTAGATATTGGCAGACTATTAGTTGACGACATTACAGAACTGCGCAGTAAAGCGAGTTTAAACCAAGAAGAAAGAGCACAACTACACCCCGCCATGAAGCTTTTAAACAAAGCGTTAGGGCATGGCGCCGATCATGAAAAACAACACACTTTGCGCACCCGATACATAGATGCGCTTATTTTAAAATACGATTTATCTATTAAATAGCGTTTAAATTTACTTTGATAAAAACGTAGTGCTAACAGACCCTAAGTCTTCGTAACTAACCGTGGTTAACTGATCTGTATTAAGCTCAACAACACCACAATATGAGCCTGTTATAAACACTTGCCCAGTTTTTAAATTAATTCCCTTTGCTGATAAGTAATTAACTGCCCAATAAAGTGGAAGCTGCGCAAGTTCTGCAGGATGCACACCTGCCAAGTTTAACTCCAGCTCAGTTTGCTTAACGTTAATATTTACAGTATTTGCGTTATACGCTTTGGTCTTATCTATTTGTGGGCCTAAATACACACCTTGGTTAGATAAACCATCAGCCAGCTTTTCAATGTGAGTGCTTGGAGTGTCTTCATCAAACCTTTTTTGAATAAGCTCAAGTGCTAAATGAGCGCTGGCAAATGCCGTATCCACGTCTTCATTTGTATAGGTTTTATTACTTGGTAAATCGCTTTGTAAAATAAATGCAATTTCTGGTTCTATCAGCGCTTTGTTATTTGTTGTATACAGTGGGCAATTTTCAGCTTGTTTTATAGGTGCATGTAAAAGAGGCGCTAATATAATTGAGCCATCATCTAAAGGCAGCATACACTTCCAGCCATATACAGTTTGGTCATTTAAATAAATCATCAACTTTTGTACTTCTACTGCATCGTCAGTCGTGTCTAGTACTAACTCTTTAGGAAAGTTTGAACACGCTGGATTTTCTTCTCTTTGTGCTAATAAGTGAGTAGCAATTAGTTTTAGCTGTATTGAGTTGTTCACATAAATCTCTTTAAAATACGTTACTGGTTAAGCAGTAAATAGGAAGGATTACATTATTAATTTAGGCATTAGAACATAATGTTAAATGCCAATAATTGAAATTATATTTAAAACAAAGCGCGGTAATTATTTAAGTATCAATAGATTTAAGCGATCGTAAAAATAGCCCTAAGCCGCCAAACGCTAAAATTATAATAACAATCAAATCAAACGATGTCATAGTTCGCATACTAAATCGAACACTCGATATAACGCCAAATATGAGTGCGGTTAACGAACCTAGAGATAGCACCCAGCCTAAAATATTTTTAGAATTGTAAAAAATCAGACCCACACCAAAAATAAATGGGATCATAACCATGCCGCCTGTAACGCCAAAGCCACCTAAAGCATTAACACTATAAATGCGAGAACTTAGTCCAAAATTAGAGGTCACCGAAATTGCGTTTAGCAGCATATAAAAGCCACCGCACATCATAATTAAACCAATAAAAAAATGCCCTATACCACCAGAGCTTCCACCAGCGCCTTTCATTATTAATTATTCCTTTTATATTTTTAGCTTAATTGTTTTAAATGGTAATTGCTCGACTATTAACATTGACCGCAGCCTACATAATCAATCTGTGCACCCGCGAAAACACTTATCGCGTAATTACATGCCAAATAACATAAAACCAAGATAAAAAACCGTGCAAAATAGCCCATAACACAGACTCATTAGCACTCCATGAAATAGCAATCGCTAAGGCCGTACCGAAGGATACTCCGTATTTTACTATCTCATTTCTTGAGTTTCTCATTAATTACATTCCTAATTTTTAACTTATACCAATCTGCTTATATGTGGGGTCTATTTAACGTTAAGAAAATTACGCTAGAACTAGGCAAAAATTTTTATATCTAGTTGTTCTAAATGAAAAATTTTTAACGACGTTATAGTGCAATTTAATTCGTTAAATTGATCAAAGATTTATGCAGGTTGGTATTATTAACTGCTTGATTTGCTCACTAAAACTGACATCTCTTTACCATCAATGTTGATACTTGCTTCTTTGCCTAGCTCCACAACTAAAGAGGGAGCCATGTGTTTTCCACCTAGCTTCAGGTCAGTTGCTAGACTAACAGTAGAATCATCAATTGGCGTTACTGTAAGAGCAAAACTATACGAATTATCAACTGAAACTGATGCCTCTTCATTTGAATTGACTTCTAAAACAGGTGAGCCAATTAGGTTTTTATTATCATAAAATTTGGCGTTCACTACAAAACTATCATTTGCTTGTGCAAATGAAACAAAGCCTAACAACGCTATAATTGCGATTAATTTTTTCATTATTATTTCCATATAAATTGATACAGCTCAAAGCTATTAAGGCTTTATTGGCTGTGATTTTTCAGCTAGCAATTCACCAGCTAATGATTAAAAAACTTAAGTTTTAGCTCTGATGACATAACCAACGCCCAGTGAACTAATATAGAACAACACTCCAAATACACTAATATCAATGAGTAGCTTTATAACGTCAAAAGTATCTGTAAACACAAGATACTCAAAAGCAAGTAAGTGAAATATAACTTTTGATCCGAAATACGCAGTTAATAAAGGAATTACAAAAATAAGAATAGATTGATTAGATTTATTAATTTCCATACCCATGTCTCTATTATTGGTTTAATTAACTCAGCTCTAAAATAGGTGAGTACTGAAGAACGAAAATTGCCAGCGGCTAACCTCCCTTCTCGCCTTAATTACTTATACGGTGCTACCTTGAATTCTCTGCTTTGTAATTCATGGTAGTTATTTATCTTTGCAACTGCATTTTTGACTTGATCAAAAGTTGCACTTTTACAGAAGTATAGAACATATCCTCCCGTAATATCTTTATTAGAACTGAATTCATATTCAAGACCGAACTTTTCACACAATACGTCTTCAATATAATCCTTGTGATCGTAATCAATTAATTCAATTGATGCTCCCCATTCAACGTGTTCTTTAACTTCAATTTTTGACAAGATATATCTGAATTCATCAAACATGTCACGTATAACTTACGTCTCATAATAGAAAGTGGTTAGTTAAAATATGCAGAAGTAAGGAGCCTATTAACAACTACCAGGCTTATAGTTAAATTACTACCTAAGATTTACCCTACTCTAATTCCCATCGTCATAGGTGGGTAAACATGTCTGATAACAAAATTTTTTCCATCATTAAAAGTTAGTGTAAATTGATTTACTACGTCTTCGCCTAAATGATCACTTTCAACAATGTCGCATATTCGGCTCGGCAGTTTTGAAATATTAAAAGGGTACAATAATTCAATTCTTTCTACAGGTTCTATACTCAATCCTAAACTTGGGTAATAACCAATAGCGTCAACTTCACACGGTTTAATTAAATAAGTTTTGCCATCTTCAAATTCTAAGGTTATTTCATAGCAAATCAAAAAACCTTCATTACTCTTATCTTGCCATGCCTGGTGAACTTTTTCGTGAATATGACTTGATGAAACAGCTATAAGAACTTTTCCTTTCAAACTATTCAAGTCGAACATATATGCTTAATGCCTTAAATTACATCTTTCTATATTTACACCAGAGAACTTCAATGTAAACAACAAATTAAATGTGTTCTTTATTTGGGTGGGTTGTTATACCAAAACGACTTTTAATAAAGATTTAAACCTCTTTTGATTTCGTCGCCTACACATTAACAAAAAAGAGTCCTGATAGGTTTCATTGATATTGGGGAAGTTGAGTATTTAAGTAGGTTGGAGTGTAAGAATAAAAGGTGATGTAAGTTAACAGCACCTATTTGGGTATTTACTTTATAATATGTAATTTAGCTAAGTATTTTAATACATACAATAATAGGCACTATAAAAAGAATTTAACCTATTGATTTATATACATCAATACTACTATTGGTCAAAAGCCCAGTAACTTGCGTACCAAACGCTTTAAAGTGTGGCTCGTTTTTATGCGCTTCAAAGTGCTCATCAGACGCCCATTGTTCGCTAACTACATAGTCTGTATGTTCATCATCACTTTTTACCGATAATTCATAACGTAAGCACCCTACTTCTTGGCGCGATGACTTTTGTAAGTTTTCAAGTGCTGTAAGCATGACATCTGCATCAATATTCTTGCACGACAGTGCAGCTATAACCGTTAACATGTGTATTCCTTTTTAAAAGTTAAGGTGTAGATAATCTACACCTTAGAATATTTAGTTTAACTTTGCGTTTGAGGTAAGTTTACTGATCCCACTGCGGCGCAAATTCTGGTGTTGCTTGGCGGTCGCCGCAATCTAGACCATCAATACGGGCTATGTCTTCATCATCTAATTTAACGTGATCGTTAAAGTTATTTTCTAAGTTTTTACGCTTAGTTGATGATGGAATTGTCGTCATGCCATTAGCGTTTACCCATGCTAGAACAACTTGTGCTGGACTTGCATCGTGCTTTTTAGCAATGTCGATAATGGTTTGATCTTTAAGTACTTTACCTACTACAAATGGCATATACGCCGTTACGTGTATATCGTGCTGAGCACAGAATGCACGCAATTTAGTATTAGTTAAGTACGGGTGAACCTCAACCTGATTGGTAAATATTTCACGCGAGTCGAGCGTTTGCTGAGCCAAGTTTAAATTTGCAATGGTGAAGTTTGATACACCAATGTGTTTAGTTAAACCAAGCTGCTTAGCTTTTAGTAATTCAGTAAGGTATTCACTCATTGGCTCGTCGTTAGCAGGCGATGGCCAATGAATTAACAGTAAGTCGACCGAATCAACTTGTAGCTTTTCAAGTGACTTTTTAACGCTTGGGATAAAGTCACTTTTATTTAATTTGTTATTCCACACTTTGGTAGTTAAGAATATTTCACTGCGCGGAATATTACTATCTTTTATGGCTTGGCCTACTTGCTCTTCGTTGCCATAAATTTGTGCGGTATCAATATGGCGAAACCCAACTTCGAGCGCCATTTTTACTGAGTTATAGGCAGTGTCGCCCTCTAAACGGAATGTTCCCATACCTAAATCCGGCATTTCAATTACACGTTGTGTCATGGCTCTATCCTTATAAAATAATCGGTTAAAAACAAGCTCTTTTAAAGCTTTACGAAATACACCTTTTACTTCTTATTACAACTGTCACTTAAAAATTAATGACCTCATAACAGGTATGAGGTCATTAATTTTAGTTTCAACCTTAGCAGAGGATAGTTTACGCTTGCTGAATTTCACTTTTATCAAGCATACCGCTGTAACGTGTAACACCAAGTGCTAAAACAGAGATAACGGCGCCTATCCATGCTGTATCTTGTAGGGTCATATTTTCTACTACGCTACCACCAATAATTGATCCAAGTGCAATACCAATATTAAATGCGGCTATGTTTAAGCCTGATGCAACATCTACTGCATTGGGCGTGTGCTTTTGTGCTTGCTTTACTACATAAAGTTGCAAGCCTGGCACATTGCCAAAAGCAAATGCGCCCCAGACTAAAATAGTAAGTACAGCGGCAATTTTTGATTCCATCGTAAAGGTAAATATCAGTAAAATTATACTCAAAGCGCTGAATATAATACTCAGTGCGCTAATTGGGCCGCGTTTGTCGGCCAACTTTCCACCCCAAATATTACCTATTGCTACCGATACACCGTAAACAAGCATTATTAAGGCAATAGCCGAAGGCGCAAAACCTGTTTGTTGCTCTAAAATAGGTGCTAAATAAGTAAACGCTGTAAACGTGCCGCCATAGCCCAATATCGTCATTAGATATACGAGTAATAAACGCGGTTTTACGATTACTTGTAGTTGCTCTTTAAACGTTGCAGGTATTGATTGTTTTAAGTTTTTTGGCACTAAAATAGAGCTGCCGATTAATGCAATTAAACCTAATACCGACACAACTAAAAACGTTGCACGCCAACCAAAGTGTTGGCCAATCCATGTACCTAATGGCACACCAGTTACTAGTGCTACAGTAAGCCCGGTAAACATAATGGCTATTGCACTGGCTTCTTTATCTTTGCTTACTAAGCTTGTGGCAATCATCGATCCGATTGAGAAAAACACACCATGGGCAAGCCCCGTTAAAATGCGCGCAAGTGTTAATGTTTCGTAGCTTGGCGCTTGCCAAGCAAGTAAGTTACCCAAAACAAACAAGCCCATTAAGCTTATTAATACCACTTTACGATTCCAACGACCCGTTAAAGCTGTTAGCACCGGTGCACCAATAGCAACGCCAACCGCATATAAACTTACAAGCAAACCCGCTGAAGGTAGGCTTACGCCTAAGTCGTTTACAATGGTGGGTACTAATCCCACTATTACAAACTCAGTTGTTCCTATTGCAAATGCGCTTAAGGTAAGCGCCCACAAAGCCAATGGCATAGTTATATCCTCATTAATATTTGAAGAATGTAGTTTGGCTAAAATATCGTTTGCAAAAAATAGCATTAGTGACAAAATACTTTTGTTAATAATGCAAAGATGGTGTTGGTATACTTATGGCTGTTCATTCAAAAACTGAAGATTTAGAAACGTTTATAACGGTAGTAGATTGCGGAAGCTTTTCGGGAGCGGCTAATTTGCTCGATCAACAGGTGGCTAAAGTGTCGCGAGCGGTATCACGCCTAGAAAATACACTGCAATGTACTTTGCTAAACAGAACAACACGCCGATTAGAGCTTACCGAAGAAGGCCATACTTTTATAAAATATGCGCGCGAAGGGTTAAATACGCTTTATACTGGTGAAGAAGCCATAAAGCTTTTAAAACAAGCGCCAAGTGGCAAGCTGAGAATAGATGCGGCAAGCCCTTTTGTATTGCACCAACTTACGCCTTTAATTGGTGAATTTGCTAAGCAATACCCACATATAACGCTTGATATAACCTCGCACGACAGCATTATTGATTTACTTGAACATAAAACCGATTTAGCCATACGCATTGGTGATTTAAAAGACTCAAACTTACATGCTCGTAGACTTGGCAGCAGCCAGTTGCGTATTGTAGCCAGCCCAAAATATATAAATAATAATAAAGCAATTGCGCAAATTGATGACTTACAAAATCATAAGTTAATTGGTTTTAGTGACTCCCCTAAATTAAACACCTGGCCGCTAGTAAAACCCGCTTTATTTACGTTTTCGCTTAGCGCAAGCAGCGGTGAAACAGTGCGCCAGCTGTGCATTGCAAACCAAGGCATTGCGCTACTTTCTCACTTTATGATTGGCAATGACCTAAAAACAGGTAAATTAGTTGAAGTGTTACCCACTGCAATTAGCTCACCTAATAACCGAGAAATTATACAAGCCGTGTATTATAAAAACAGTGCGGTATCGTCTCGCATTACGGCGTTTTTAGATTTTATAAAGCCTAGGCTTAGTTTATAAATTCTGTGTATTAATATGCTTATTAAATATTTCAAATGATTTTTTGACGCTTTTTAATAATCAAAAAGTATAAATAACAAAAGTAGTAATTAAAGGTATTAATTAAAATGGATTCTTTAACGCAGGTAGCATTAGGCAGTGCTGTAGGTTATGCGGTTTTAGGCAATAAAATAGGTCGAAAAGCCGTTTTATGGGGAGCAATTTTAGGCACTCTCCCTGATTTAGATGTATTTTTGCCTTATGGCGGCTCTGTAGAAGCATTTACTTACCACCGTGGCTTTAGCCATTCGTTATTAATACATTTATTAATTAGCCCGCTCATTGTATGGCTAATATTAAAAGTACACGCGGGAATGCAAACTTATAAAGTGCGCTGGTTTTGGCTAGTATTTTTAAGCTTATCTACACATGCCCTATTAGACAGCCTAACTGTATACGGTACACAACTACTCTGGCCTTTTACTGAGTACCCCTTTGCGGTTTCTAGTGTGTTTATTATTGACCCCGCTTACACGCTTCCTTTATTAATTGGCGTAATATGTACACTAATACCCAAAATAAAAGCAACAACGGCTTATCGTATAAATGCAGCCGCCTTAGTTTTAAGTAGCCTGTATTTATTCTGCGCTTTAATTTTAAAAGTAAATATTGATGACAAAGTAAATACTGCACTCAACAACAGGCAAATATCAGTAAATGCCTATGTTAGTACGCCCGCGCCGCTAACCACTTTGCTGTGGCGTATTGTTGTAATGTCTGACGGACAATACTACGAAGGTTATGCATCAGTATTTGACGCGCCCAGCGATGTTACATTAACGGCTTATCAAACAACGCCTTCACTGTTAAATAATATTAGCGATGAATGGGCTATAAAACGTTTGCAGTGGTTTACTAAAGGGTTTTATTCGGTGCGCCAACAGCAAAGCAATATTGTTCTTTCTGATTTACGTATGGGTATGGAGTGCAACTATGTGTTTAATTTTGTAGTGGGTCAAAAAAATGATTCAGAAGTGAGCATTGGTAACTTTAAAAAAATAAGTCAAAGACCAAACTTAAACAATCTTCATAAAATATGGAACAGGATTTGGCAACCAAATGTGTCTTTAGCATTACCCGCTGCAAAAAATGACTGCAATAGTGAATAACGGCATATTATAAGATTTGTACTAGCATGAGGAAGTTAAGTGAAGTTCAGCAGCAATTAAACTAAATAGCTTACTAAAGTGATTGCTGCTTTTTTTGCTGATACATTGCAACATCAGCATCTTGAATCATATCCTCAACCGATTTACCTGTATCGTGTTTAAAGTGTGTTACTCCTACACTGTAATCAATTTTGTATGGCTTGTTTAAGGTATTATTAGCATGCTCTATTGCTTGCGCAAACCTTTGTAAAACAAACTCTGCTTTTGTTTCGTCTGAGTCGCTTAACATCGCTACAAATTCATCTCCGCCAAGTCGACCTATTACTTCACAATCACGAAATGAACTAAGCATGATTTGTGCAAATTTATTTAATACAAAATCGCCTTCGTGGTGTCCATAAATATCATTAATTTGTTTAAACTTATTGAGATCAAACAATATAAACGACATTGATACTTTGTTTCGCCTACATACATTTAGCGTATGTTCGGCAAGGTTTAAAAAGCCACGTCGATTAGAGATTCTTGTTAACTCATCAATTGTGGCTAGTTGAATTGATTGAATTTCTCGCTCGACTAACGTGCCTAAATCTCTTAGCAATTGTTTTTCTTCATCATTTAGTTGTCTAGGTTTATTATCGGCAAGGCACAAAGTGCCTATAATGACTCCTTCCCTTAATTTTAAAGGAAAGCCTGCATAAAAGCGTACTTTAGGATCGCCTGTAACAAAGGGGTTATCAAAAAACCTTTCGTCTTGAGCTGTATCTGGGATTATTAATAACTCGTCTTGATTTATGGTGTGGCCACAAAATGAGGTTTCGCGAGGAAGCTCAGGCGCATCAAGCCCCTGCCTTGATTTAAACCACTGGCGGTCTTCGTCAATCAAAGTAACCAATGAAATAGAAACATTAAACATACGCTTGGCAATACGAGTAACACGATCAAATCGCTCTTCATGCGACGTATCTAGAATTTTTAATGCTCTAAGCGCGTGTAATCGCTCAGCTTCGTTATTTGGAATCTCAGGTTTAATCATTAAAGCTCTATTAATTTTAAATGTTTTATAAATTACGAAACTGGAGCGAATATTTTCGACTATATAATCCAATAAACTTATCTAAACTATAAACAGTCTGTCTATTCAAATTAGAACATTACCTAAAAATAGCAATAAATATTTATAAATATCAGTAAGTCGTGCCTAAATAAAGATAAGATTCAATCCGCAAAAAATTATGATTTAAACAGGTGGGATTAGTAGTTGATACAACATAGCTACTCTTTAATGAAAAAGTAGTAGTGGCTATTTAGTTTTATTTAAATAACCACTGGATTTGGCATACTTACAAAAATAAACACTTTAATTTTGGTGCTCATATTGTCCACGGTAAACTTCAAATACTTTTAAAACAGTATGTTGCTCTTTAGTTAGGTTATCAAACCAATCATCAAACAGCTCATCATCTTCTTGCTCGCTTAGTGCCATATACCTTGCTAGTAACTCTACAATATCATTGTGGTTGCAGGTTAAAGGATTTACTTGTTGCGCCAAGGTACTGTGGTCGCGCTCTCTTAGGGTTTCCATCACCCCTTGATCAATTTGTTCTTGTTGTTGTGTTGCGTCACTCATACATAACCTCTGTAATAACTTTATAACCGTATTTGTTAACGTTTTAACTCTTAAATATAGTTATAACAGCCTAAACGCCAATAGCCAGCATTTTTGATTCAAGTGCTTATTTTTTGATTTGTTTGCGCAAATAGCCAGCAATTACGGCCTTTTTGAGGAACATTTAAATAATTTGCATTGGGAAAATAAATACGTTAAATTCGAATGATACATTATCACATATCATTTATTGAGGCGTATTATGAAACCAAATATTCATCCTGATTACCACGTGGTTGCTTTTCACGATACCGCTGCCGATTCTTACTTTATTATTGGCTCAACCATAAAAACGAGCCGCACAATAGAAATAGACGGTAATACATATCCATACGTACCTATTGATGTATCAAGTGACTCGCACCCATTTTATACAGGCAAGCAAAAAACAACCGCTACAGATGGCCGCGTTGCGCAGTTTAATCGTCGTTTTAAAAGTTTATCGACTGTTAAAAAGGAAAAGTTATGAAAGTATTAAGCTCTCTTAAAAGTGCTAAGCAACGTCCGGGGTGTCAAATTGTAAAACGCAAAGGTCGCGTATTCGTAATTTGTAAAAACAACCCACGCTTTAAAGCAGTACAAGGAATGAAAAAGAAATAAGTTAAACGGGGATGCTCAACTTATAATTAGGTAGCTTGCTTAAGCTACCTAATTTAGGGGGACTATTTTACCACTACTGAAAACTCCGGCACTGCCTGAATTACTTTTTTTACCGTACAGGTATTAACGGCTGCAATAAGCGCCTTTTTATATTTATCAGGGAAGCCTTCTGGTAAGTTAATCTCAATTGAAAATAGCTTTTTACCGTTGTCATCTACATTTTCGTTATTTTGAGTAAGCGTCATACCTTGCGTTGAAATATCACGCTGCTCGCAAAACTTACGCGCATAAAAACCTGCACATAAAACCATACTTACTAAAAAATAATCAAACGGTTCTGGATGCTCTGCATTGCCACCTGCGTTTATACTTTGATCGCTTATTACTTCTAGGTCGCCAAATTTAGCGCTTTGCTTTTGGCCTTCTAACATTGAAACTGAAATTTCCATTGTGTTTCCTTATATTTATTGCTGCAGATACCTTTAACGAAATTAGCTTAAAAGTAGCTACTAAAGATACATATAGTTTAGGTTTATGAACCGAACAGTAATTCAAAGAACCCTGGAGGCTCGTGTAACTCATGATATTTTTTACGCAAATTATCTATATTTTTCAGTGGTTCTTTTGCCGCACTTAGTCCCTGCTCGTTTGCTGCTTTTTTTGCAAGTTCAGCTTGAGCAATCACTTTATCAAGGCCCTGCAATGACTGTTCTGGTTTTTTGTAAAACTTACCTGTTTTACTCACTTTAACCAGCTTTATAAATTCATCAATCGCAGTATTAAATTCACTAAGTTGAGTTGCCTGCACCGCTTGTTTATATGCAAGGCCTGTATTTTTCATATTTACTTCAAGATCGACAGATTCCTCAGCTATAACCAATGAGCTAAATAGTAACGCCATAATTAAAAAGAAACTCTTCATACAAGACCCTATAAATAAAAGAGTGATAATTGTATCAATTAAAATAGAAAAAGTAACTTGCTACTCAAAGTCTTGCGAACTAAGTGTAAAGCCCCTTTACACTATTCAATAGTAGTGAAATACAGAACTTAATCTTTGAATATATAAAGATAAATTACCTGACAACACTTAGGTGACAAACAGACTTCACAAGTTAACAGAAAAGAATTCTATTTCACAAATCACAATAATGAAAATGCAATTAAAACCGACAAGTATATATACCATTGAATATAAACAACTAAAAAACAAAGCAATAAAATAACATTGCTAATTACACAAAACAAAAGTTAATAGAAACACTTTAAACCATTGTTTTAATTATATTTTAACAAGCAGCCCACCCTCTTTTTTTGTGGGTTCAACGAAAATTAATTGCCTAAAACCCTGCAAGTGTTAAATCTGGGTACGTAATGTAAATTTTGTATATAAATAATTGCTAAAATGAACTTTATATTGCGCTTAAGTACTAAAAAAATAAATAATTTATCTAGGGGATAACATGAAATCTTATAACCAACTCTCACGCGGCATAAAAACAGCTCTTTGTTTAAGTGCAATTGGTTTGTCACATACTGCTATTGCAGCAGATGCTAAGGATACCAAAATAGAACGAGTTGAAGTAACTGGTTCAAAAATCAGCCGAGTAGGTGCAATTGCTCCAGCACCTGTAACTGTAATTACAGGCGAGCAATTACTTAATACCGGTGCAGTAAATATTGGTGAAGCTCTAAATAAACTGCCTGCATTAGGTAATACCTACTCTTTAGCAAACTCGGGCCGCTTTATCGGTACTGCAGGTTTAAATATTCTTGATTTGCGTAACATGGGTACTGACCGTACGCTTGTACTTGTAAATGGTAAACGCCATGTATCTAGCTCAGCGGGCTCTCAATCTGTAGATACTAATACTATTCCAAGTGTATGGGTTGAACGTGTAGAAATTGTAACCGGTGGTGCTTCTGCTGTTTATGGTGCTGATGCTGTAACAGGTGTTGTTAACTTTATTTTAAAAGATAATATTGAAGGTTTAGACTTTACTGTAACTAAAGGCGTTTCAGATTTAAGTGATTACAACAATGAAAAGGCAACCTTTTCATATGGTAAGAACTTTGATGATGGCCGTGGTAATGCTGCATTTGCAGTTGAATACTCAGCTCAAGACTCTTTAAATGCGTTAAATCACCCTTGGACTGACGGTTCATACTCAAGTCTACGTAACCAAGCCCAAAACGATTCTAATAAAGACGACCCAAATTTCCCAGATAAAATTTATACATCAAATGCTGGTTACTACGCAATTAATAACGCAGGTGTATTTAACTTAGGTAGTGGTTATGTAAATACATTTAATGCTGATGGCTCTCAACGTGATATTTATACCGGTGATAATGTTGACGGTCTTCTATGTGCAGATTGTGATTCGTTTAACCTAGCCCAGTTTGACGAGATACAACCAAAATTTGAGCGTTACAACGTAAACTTTAAAGTTAACTATGATGTAACTGAAGATATTAATGCATATTTTGAAGCTAAATATGTTAACAGCGAAGGCGAAAGCATTGGGCAACCTGCGTTTTTCTTTGGCGACCCTCGTAATACAATACAAATAGACAACGCATTCTTGGATTCTAGCGTTAAGACGCTTATGGAAGAAGCTGGTGTTGAATCAATAAATGTACTTCGTATGATGACTGATTTAGGTCGCCGCATTGAAAACAATACGCGCGAAACTACTCGATTTGTAGCTGGCCTTAAAGGTACGGTATTTAATGATTGGGATTTAGATGCATCCATTGTACGTGGTAAAACAGAATTAGAGCGCGTTAATGGCGCTAATATGATTCTTGAAAATTACTCTAACGCACTTGATGCGGTAGATGATGGCAATGGTAACATTGTGTGTAGAAGTGAAGCAGCTCAAGCAGAAGGCTGTGTTCCTGTAAATATTATGGGCTTTGGTGCGCCAAGTGATGAAGCAATTGACTACATTAATACAGTTTCTACAGGTACATCTGAAATCACTCAAACTGTAGTATCTGCTTCTTTGGCCAATGGTGGATTATTTGAATTACCTGCAGGTTATGTAGGTGTGGCTTTTGGTGTTGAGTACCGTAAAGAAGAAAGTGAAACAAAAGAACCAAATAATGCTGAAGGCACATTCTTTAATGCACTTGGTGAAGACAAAGGCGACTTTGATGTAAGTGAAATTTTTACAGAAGTATCAATTCCACTACTTTCTGATATGCCATTTGTTCAAGACTTAGTCTTAGATGCTGCTGTACGTTACGCTGATTACAGCACAATTGGCGATGCAACTAGCTGGAAATTAGGGCTTGATTGGACTCTAAACGATGAACTTCGTTTTCGTTTAACACAATCAGAAGCGCTAAGAGCGCCAAATATTGGTGAGATTTTTGGTGCACCGAGCCAAACTTTCTACAGTGTCGACGATCCTTGTCAAGCTGATAACTTAAATGATTTACAAAACAGTAGTACACGCCGTGCCAACTGTGCTGCATTAGGTGTGCCAGAAGGTTTTGATTCTGACTATGATTCACAAACACTTGAAGGTTTACAAAGTGGTAACCGTGATGTAAAAGGTGAAGAGTCTACAAGTACGACTATTGGTCTAGTGTACCAACCAGAGTTTATTGAAAACGCAACACTAACTATCGATTACTGGAAGATTGAGCTTGAAGATGCAATCTCAACTATCAGCGCACAAGATATCCTAGATCGTTGTGTTGATAGCGGCTCAGGTATTTCGAATCAATATTGTAGCCTTATTACACGTGATGCAAACAGTGAGATTTCGTTAATTCAAAACTCAGTACTTAATGTGTCAGGTCAAGAAGCATCTGGTGTTGACTTTGAGTTAGGTTACGACTTTGATGCACTTGAAGGTAGCTTTAAAACCCGCTTTATTGGTACATATTTGATTGAGCGTAAAGAGTTTCCATTCCAAGATGAGCCAAGCGACTACATTGAATATGCAGGCGTTACAGGTGAAGCGCAATGGCAAGCTAACTTAAATATCGAGTACAGCTACGAGAACTTATACACATCTTTAAGCACTCGTTATATCGAAGAAGTAAGCTTATACACAGATCAAGATTTAAGCGATAACCCTAACCCAAATAGTTTAACTACTTTTGGTACATACATAATTACTGATATGACAGTTGGTTATAACTTTGACAATGGTGTTGGCTTAAAAATGGGCGTTGATAACCTATTCAATCGTGAACTACCTTATGGCACGCGCGGTGATGGAAGCGGAAGCGCTAGCTACGACAATATTGGACGTTTTGGCTACATTACTTTTTCATATAGCATGTAAGTTTAATTGTTAATATAAAGGCCCTTAATTGGGCCTTTTTACTTTTTAAAGATGAAATTTACTCATTTTAGATTTATTAGTAACAAAAGATACGTATTTAAAATTACTTTATAAAAACAAAAAATCACACAAATAAAACATTAAAGATTAATAAGTGTTCTTTTAAAGTTTTTTAACTAAATAGCACTTACCTAAAAAGTAATGATAACCCCCCTAAAAAGTTCATTATTAACACGCTAATGAAAACAAAAAACACCAAATGATAATGAGAAGTATATATAAAAAATAACAACCCTTCTTAATTACAAATTTGTAGCAAATAATCAAAAAACATTAGTGTTAAAAATGCAATAAAATGTACTTTATAAAAATTGATACAGGATTAACTTATTAAAATCCATCTAGATACCTCCCTTCTATTACTAGTTTTACCGTGCAATAATCGCCGCCCTCATAAAAAAGTTATAGGGATTTATCCAAACACACACTGTATTTGGATAAAACTACATTGTATTTAATTACTATGAAACATTCTCTGGGAATCAAATGAAACGCCATAATTTACTTTCTACAAGCATTAAATGTGCATTAATTACTGCTGCTGCAACAGCAAGTAATTCTGTGCTTGCACAAGATGAGCAAGCAACAAAAATTGAACGTGTTGAAGTAACAGGTTCACGTATTTTACGTGAAGGTGCTATTGCGCCTGCACCTGTTACAGTTATCAGTGGCGAGCAGCTAATGAACACTGGCGCAGTAAACATTGGTGAAGCGCTAAATAACTTACCTGCACTTGGCAATACATATTCTATGGCTAACTCAGGCCGTTTTATTGGTACTGCGGGTTTAAATATTCTTGATTTACGTAACATGGGTACAGATCGTACTTTGGTACTTGTAAATGGTAAGCGTCATGTATCAAGCTCTGCAGGTTCTCAATCTGTAGATACCAACACTATTCCAAGTGTATGGGTTGAACGTGTAGAAATCATTACTGGTGGTGCATCGGCTGTATACGGTGCTGATGCGGTAACAGGTGTTGTAAACTTTATATTAAAAGACAACATTGAAGGCATGGACTTTAGTGTTACACGTGGTTTTGCCGATTTAAGCAGCTACAACAACGAAAAAGCAACTTTTTCATATGGCTCTAACTTTGATAACGATCGTGGTAATGCAGCTTTTGCTATTGAGTACTCGGCCCAAGATTCATTAAACGCACTTGACCACCCATGGACTAGCACTTCGTTTAGTAGTTTACGTAATCAAGCCCAAACAGAAGCAAACAAAGATAGCGCAGCTTTCCCTGATAAAATCTTAACACCTAATGCTGGTTATTACGCTATTAATAACGCCGGTGTTTATGCGCTTGAAGATGGGTTTACTAATAGCTTTAACCTTGATAGCAGCGCCCGTGATTTATACATAGGTAATAACGTAGATGGCTTGTCGTGTGCTAACTGTGACTCTTTTAACTTAGGCCAATTTGAAGAAATTCAACCTGAGTTTGAGCGTTACAACGTAAACTTTAAAGTTAACTACGATGTTACCGACGACTTAAACGTTTACTTTGATGCTAAATATGTAAACAGCCAAGGCGAAAGCATAGGTCAACCTGCGTTTTTCTTCTTTGACGATGAAAACAGCATCAAAATCGACAACCCTTACCTAGACCCAGCCATTAAAACACGTATGGAAGAGGAAGGTGTTGATTCGATCATGGTTAACCGCATGATGACCGATCTAGGCCGCCGCATTGAAAACAATACCCGTGAAACAACGCGCTTTGTTACTGGCTTAAAAGGCACAGTATTTGATGATTGGGAATTAGATACCTCAATAGTATACGGCCAAACTGATCTAGAGCGCGAAAATGGCGCTAACATGATTGTAGCAAATTACTTTAATGCACTTGATGCCGTTGAAGATACAAATGGTAACGTAGTATGTCGTAGCGCTGCAGCACAAGCTGACGGCTGTGTTCCTGTAAATATTATGGGTTTTGGCGCACCATCTCAACAAGCCATTGATTACATTAATACGGTATCTGTTGGCACATCAACTATTAAGCAAACGGTTGTTTCTGGTTCACTTGCTAATGGCGCTATTTTTGAATTACCAGCGGGCTATGTTGGTGTTGCATTTGGTGCTGAGTACCGTAAAGAAGAAAGCGAAACAAAAGAGCCAGATAACGCAGAAGGTACTTTCTTTAACGCGCTGGGCGAAGATAAAGGTTCGTTTAATGTTCGCGAAGTATTTTTTGAAGCGACAATGCCAATTTTAACTGATTTACCGCTTATTCAAGATTTAGTGTTTGATACTGCAGTACGTCATGCTGATTACAGTACGATTGGCGAAGCAACTAGCTGGAAACTTGGCCTTGATTGGACTGTAAATGATGAGCTACGTGTACGTGTAACTCAGTCTGCAGCACTTCGTGCACCTAACATTAGTGAAGTATTTGGTGCCCCGAGTCAAACTTTCTACAATGTAGACGACCCGTGTCGCGCTGAAAACTTAGGTGACTTATCAAACGCTGCAACACGTACTGCAAACTGTGCCGCATTAGGCGTAGCGAGTGACTTTAATTCAGATTACGATTCAGCCTCTTTAGATGGTTTAAGCAGTGGTAACCGCGATGTAAAAGGCGAAGAGTCAACAAGTACAACTGTAGGCATTGTTTACCAACCAGAGTTTTTAGAAAACGCGCTACTTACTATTGATTACTGGGAAATTGAACTTGAAGATGCAATTGACACAATTAACGCGCAAGACATTCTTGATCGCTGTGTGGATAGCGCAACAGGTATAAACAATCAGTACTGTAACTTAATTACACGTAATGCTAGTGGTGAAATTACTTTAATTCAAAACTCTGTATTAAATGTTGCTGGCCAAAAAGCATCAGGAATAGATTTTGAACTAGGTTACGATTTTGACGCGCTTGAAGGTAGCTTTAAAACACGCTTAATTGGTACTTACTTAATTGAACGTAAAGATTACCCGTTCCAAGACGACCCTAGTAATTACATTGAATACGCAGGTACTACAGGTGAAGCTAAGTGGCAAACTAACTTATCTGTAAGTTATGTTATGGATAACTTTTTCTCAACAGTTGAAACACGCTTTTTAAGTGAAGTAGATTTATATACAAATGTTGAGCTTGAAAATAACCCGAACCCAAGTAATCAAATGTCTTACGGTAAATACTTTATTACCGATATGACAGTCGGTTATAACTTCGATAGCGGTTTAGGCGTTAAAGTAGGTGTTGATAACGTATTTAACCGTAAACTTCCGTACGGTTCACGTGGTACAAGCGCGGGTAGCGCAAGTTACGATAACATTGGCCGTTTTGGCTACATTAACTTAAGCTACAGCTTATAATTAGTAACAACGTTATTAATTAAATTAAAGGCTCGCAGTGCGAGCCTTTTTATATCAATCCGCTTAATTAAGTGATCTATTTTTAGGATTGGTATTATTGCGCCTTATTTAATATTACTCAGCCATACACTTTGATACGGCTCAAGCTCTATTGTTAATTGGCTTTCTTCAATCGTTTTATCGGCAACTAAATCAAACCACTTTTGGGTGTTAATTAAGTTTAAGTCGGCCAATGTGAGCGTTTGTGGTTTATCACTAATGTTATAAACACAAAATATGCTTTGGCGACGGTCTATACTTTGTCTCCAAAAACCAAACAACCCACCCGCTAAATGCAAAGTAAATTGTGTTGCGTTAGGATGAAAAGCACCCTGCTTTTTCCGTACTGCCAATAAGCTTTTTATGCCGTTAAACACTTTATGATGATGACTATACTTTTCACTAATTGCAGCTAATAGCTTTGACTCTTGCCAACGATGGCGGTTTATAGCGCGATTATGCTGTGAATTTTCAAATCGGTCGTAATCGTTAGTTGTACCCAACAAACTATGAATATAAAGCCCTGGGATACCTTCAAGTGCAAACATAATTGCATGAGCACACATAAACCGTTCAAGGCCAAACTTATCGGGGCCATTGTGCGTCCCTTGCATTGCATCAAATAAAGCAATATTTAGCTCGTACGGTGTATGTGTACCATCGTGACTGGTACGCATAGATACACGACCACCAAACTGCATAGTGGTACTTACTAATGACGCCACTTCGCTAGGTTGTAATAAACCTTCAATTGGCCTGAGCCCTATTCCATCGTGCGAGGCTATAAAGTTAAAGTATGCCGTACCATTTTGCGCAGGCGGCATACTCATCATCCAATGTTTGAGCGCTGCACTATCACCACTTAATAATGTATGTAGCAACAATGGCGGCAAGGCAAAGTTATAAATACTGTGCGCTTCATTGGCGTTACCAAAGTACGATAAGTTCTCTTGGTTTGGAATATTAGTTTCGGTAATAATAACTACACTAGGCTCTGCGTGCTCAATAAGTGTTCGCATTAGCCTTACGGCTTCATGTGTTTGCGGTAAGTTAATGCAGCTTGTATTAAGCTGTTTCCACAAAAATGCAACCGCATCGAGTCTAAACAGACGTACGCCATTGTCTAAATAATGACGAATTATTCCCACAAACTCTTTAAGCACATCGGGATTACCAAAATCAAAATCGACCTGATCGTGACTAAACGTACACCACACGTGCTTTTCGCCGCTTGGCGTTGTTACAGTATTTAATAACGATGAGGTTCGCGGGCGTACAACTTGGCTTAAATCATCCGTTAAGCTCGCCGTTTTAAAGTAGTCTTTACCCGGGTGTAAATCGTTTAAAAAGTTCTCAAACCATACGCTTCTGCTTGAGCAATGGTTAATAACTAAATCTGCCATTAGCTTTACGTCTTTAGCGATGTTTTGAATATCATTCCAATCACCTAATGACTCATTTACTTGCACGTAGTTCATTACGGCAAAGCCTTCGTCTGAACTGTACGGGTAAAATGGCAATATATGTAGGGCATTAAGCTGCATATCACATTGCTCTTTTATAAACCGGTGTAGCGTTTTAAGCGGCGCTTCTATTGGGCTTGATACTGCAAATTCACTATCATCGTGTTTAATAATTGAGTCACCATAGGCAATCAATACTATATCTTGTTCATCCCATCGATTTGTATGGGGTGTAGGGTCGCGCAGTGCATTGCTACCTAATATAATTTTAATAAGTTGCTGAGCAAGCTCAGTAACCGATAAAGGCAGCTCAACACCCTCATAAATAATATGAAGATGTTGCTCTACTCGTTGTAAAAATAATTCGCTAACTGAAATCACATGCGCCCCTAATATTTATTGTTTAGACTTATAGGCTAGTTAACCTGCGCGCAGGTTAACTATATTCTTCGTTATCTAGCTCTACGGCTTCTTTTAAGCGCTCAAGTACGTCTGGCATTGCTGATACAACACGGTTCCAACTTGGCACAAATGGCGCTTCCATTGGGTTTTCTAAAAAGTGTTGCCCTGCTTCCATAATATTTTGCGCAAACATTTCTACTGCTTTTTCTTCTTGGTGTACATCAAGCGTTAGCCCGTTCATTAACGCATCGTTGTGATAGGTTTCAATAAAATCTAGACCGATACGGTAGTAAGTCGCTTTTAATGAACGAATCGTTTCGCTGGTAAAAGTAACGCCTTGTGTAGCCAGCTTTCTAAATAATGCCTTGGTAATATCAATCGACATTTTAGACAAGCCTGCGCTTTGGTCATCAAGTGAAAGCTCTTGGTGCTTATGATCATAGTTATCGGCAATATCTACTTGGCACAAGCGGTTATGGGAGTAGTTACGATACATTTCGCTCAGCACGCCAATTTCAAGGCCCCAGTCACTTGGAATGCGAATATCATTTAATACATCGCGTCTAAACGAAAACTCCCCTGCTAATGGGTATCTAAACGAATCCATATATTCAAGGTAGTCTGTATTGCCTAAAATTGTTTTAAACGAGCGAAGTAACGGCGTTACTAATAAGCGCGATACACGCCCATTAATTTTGCCATTAGCAGTACGCGGGTAAAATCCTTTACAAAATTCATAGTTAAAACGCGGATGCGCAACAGGGTAAATTAAACGCGCAAGTAAGCTTCTGTCGTAGGTTAAAATATCGCAATCATGCAGCGCGATAGACTCTACTTCTGCTGTTGCTAATTTATAGCCCATGCAATACCAAACATTACGGCCTTTACCAAGCTCGCGAGGTGCAACCCCTAGCTCTTGTAATTCTTTATCGAGTGCTTGTAAGCGTGGGCCGTCGTTCCATAACACTTTGTGGTTTTGGTTTAGCTCTTTAAAAAAGCCAAGTGCATGGCGGTACTGTGCTTCGTCGGCTCTATCTAAGCCTATAGTGATTTGCGATAAATAAGGTACTTCACGCAACTCACTAACTATATTTTGCAGCGCAGGGCCTTCAAGCTCACTAAATAACGAAGGAAGTATTAATCCCATTGGGCGCTGCTTACTAAAAGTAAGTAGCTCTTTTTCTAGATCTTCAATTGGTCTGTCGGCAATGTTATGTAATGTAGTAATAATGCCATTTTGATAAAAATCAGCCATGAGACTTTTGCTCCTCAGAAATACTTAAAATACTGCTAATGCACGGCAACGATGTTATTTCTTCAATCCAGCCCAGCGGTGCTGGCGATTGAGAGTATCGTGCTTTGTTGTGCGACAATTTAACCGGCTTTTTACTCGCCGGGTTGGCGATAATAATGGCGATATTTGCATGCTCTAACATTTGCTTATCGTTATCGCTATCACCAAGTGCAATGACCGTGAGAGGCTTTCTAAAATGATGGGTAAATTGTTTAACTAACCACTGCTGTGCAGCGCTTTTATCGGTATTTTTAGCAATATGAATGAAGCGCCCACCAATTTTTATATCGTAACCGAGTGCTTCTACATCATTTACAAAGGCGGTGAGTAATTCGTCGTTGCCATACCAATAAAGAGGGTCTGAATAATCGCGTGTTTGTGCACGTCTTGCTTGTGCATCGTCTAGCCCGGTAAGCTCTGATATTTGCTCACTCGATAAGTCGCTAAACAATTTGTAATGCGCTTTGTAATCGGCATTTAAGGTATTTAAATCCTGTAATAAACTCGATAATGGCTTTGCCATCGCATAACACCAGTAAGCGCCTACTTTTTTACAACCGATAGGCTTTAATTCAAAATAGTCTTCTGGAATAAATACTGCTGCGCCGTTCTCTACAATAAAAGGCTGTTGAATATTTAAATCATTTTTAAGCTCAATGACTTCGCAAAAAGTTTTACTGGTATTAAACACCACCGGAATATGCGCATTTTGCAGCTGCTGTAATAACTCACTGATATTATTTGTATTATAATCAGCGTGATCGAGTAATGTGCCATCCAAATCTGTAAAAATAATTGGCTGGAGGGTGTCGTCACTTGTTAGGTGCATACCGCTAATATCGCGGTTGCTATCAAGTTCAATTAACGCATTTGCTTTAGCGCTCAGTGTGTTTAAGTTCTCACGCGTAATGCGCTCAAAGTGAGAAATAAAATACACCAATTGCTCGTTAGTCATGGTGCCTGAGCCTTCACCTTTTTTGGTTATTAGCTTTTGCTCTTGCTCTTGTCGCCATGTAAAAACATCACTAAAACTCGGTGCTTTTAGCATAACGGTATAATCAATTAGGTTAAAAACGGCTTTGTATTCGTTTGCTAAACAGCTATTTACACAGCGGCGCCAAACGCCTTCTTTATCAAACTGTTGCTCTAACTCGTTAAGCGGCTCACTCAATGAAAACAGCGGTTGTGGCTCACTGCCCACGCACCACCCTTCTAAAATAACAATATCAACCGGCTTTTCATTTGTTAGCCAATCACTTGCTGGTACGCAGTCGTCTTCGTGTTTATTAAACCGTGGAAGCGGTACGTTTACCTCTCCTGCCAGTAAGTTAGTTATTGTGCTATTCATTAATGCTACGTCGTGAGTACCCGGTACTCCGCGAGTAGTAAAAAGAGGATGTACATCTTTGGCAAGCTCAGTACGTACTTGTTTTGCTAGATAAAAGTCATCAATCGACAATGCAACACTGTTAAGCGGTGTGTTTTTAGAAAACCACGTAACTAAAAAGTCGGCGAGCGTTGTTTTTCCTGAGCCTTGGCATCCATTTATGGCAACAAAAATAGGAGTATTTGTTTTTTTAGATTCGAGGATGTCATGCGCAAGTGGAACAAAATATTGCTCACTCAAATATTGATACTTTAAAGGCAGTTGGTGTTTTGCTAAAAACGGGGTGATATCCACAATATTGGCCTCTGACATAGTTACTCCTTTGCATACAATGCGTCTGGGAGTTAAATGCAGATACTAGACCATTATTATTTTTATATATTTATTAATAGGTTAAAAAAATAGCGCATTCAAAATGCGCTATTATGGTGCAATCTATTTAGCTAATGTGCAAAATTAAACTTTTTCAGGCTCTGCTTTTGGTAATACTAAGTTAAGTACTATTCCTAAAATAGCGCAAAGGCTTACGCCCTCTAAACTAAATTGGCTGCCACCAATATGCATACCACCAATACCGCACACCAAAATTAGTGCAACAATACTTAAATTACGTGGTGCGGTTAAATCATCGCCCGACTTAACCAGTGTATTTAAACCCACTACAGCAATAGAGCCAAAAAGTAGAATCATAATGCCGCCCATTACTGGCACAGGAATAGTTTGCAAACCAGATCCCATTTTAGCTACAAACGCTAAAATAATGGCAATAACAGCTGTCCACATCATTACTTTAGGATTGAAGTTTTTGGTAAGCATAACTGCTCCCGTTACTTCTGAGTAAGTAGTGTTAGGCGGGCCACCAAATAACGATGCTGCAGAAGTAGCAAGTCCATCACCAAACAAAGTACGGTGAAGCCCAGGCTTTTTCAAAAAGTCTTTATTGGTTACTTGGCTAATAGCCATCATATCGCCAATATGCTCAATTGCAGGTGCTATTGCTACAGGCACCATAAACAAAATAGCCTGCCATTTAAACTCAGGCCATGTGAAGTTTGGTACAGCAAACCACTGTGCGTTAGTCACTGCGTCAAATTGCACAACGCCCATACCGAGCGATAAACAATAACCCGCTACAACCCCTGCTAATATAGGTATAAGCTTAAATACGCCTTTTCCCCACACTGCAAAAATAAGCGTAACCACTAACGAGAACAACGAAATATAAATAGCGCTGGTGTAATCAATAATTTGAATACTGCCGTCGCCACTTTTACCCATCGCCATATTTACAGCAACAGGTGCAAGCGCTAAACCAATAACCATAATTACTGGGCCTACAACCACAGGCGGTAAAATTTTATGAAGCGTTGCAACGCCTTTAAATTTTACTAATAAGCTTAAAAGCATATAAGCAAAACCCGCAACCATTAAGCCGCCCATGGTGGCCGGCACGCCCCACATTTGCACAGCGGCAATAATAGGTGCAATAAAAGCAAACGATGAAGCTAAAAATATAGGCACTTGGCCTTTAGTCACTACCTGAAACAGCAAAGTACCTATGCCTGCGGTAAAAAGCGCAACATTAGGATCAAGGCCAGTTAAAAGTGGCACTAATACCAGCGCACCAAATGCTACAAACAGCATTTGCGCGCCCGTTAAAATAGTTTTTATTGAAAAGGTGTCATTATTTTGCACTTAAGACTCCTAAACAGTACCGAATATTTTGTCGCCCGCATCGCCTAAACCAGGGATAATATAGCCCTTTTCGTTTAAGTGACTATCTACTGAGGCTGTAAATATTTCTACATCTGGATGAGCTGTAAGTGTTTTTTCAACACCTTCTGGTGCTGCAACGAGTACAATTACTTTGATTTCTTTACAGCCTGCTTTTTTAAGCATATCGATTGTGGCAATCATTGAGCCACCCGTTGCAAGCATAGGGTCAATAACTAAGCTTAAGCGCTCATCAATATTACCTACTAACTTTTCAAAATATGGTACTGGCTCTAGTGTTTCTTCGTTACGTTCAAGACCAACAACACTTACTTTCGCGGCTGGTAATAACTGCATAACACCGTCCATCATGCCAAGACCAGCACGCAAAATAGGCACTACGGTAATTTTTTTACCTTTAATGTGCTCTACTTTTAATTTATTGCCATCCCAGCCTGTAATTTCGTTATCTTCTAACTGTAGGTTTTTAGTTGCTTCGTAAGTTAATAAGGTTCCAACTTCAGAACATAATTCACGAAAGCTTTTAGTACTAATACCATGCGCTCGCATTAGGCCTAGTTTATGTTGAACAAGAGGGTGAGAAATAACGTGAATTGCCATGATATAAACCTACTGATACAAGAATTTGCAGTATTTTATATTAAAAAAGGTCATTTGACCTGTAGTTTTAAAGAGATTTTCATACATCGTGCCAAAATGTATTGTTTTGCTTGATATTTATGCAAGAGATTAGCAAAACCTGTTTATTAAATGTTACCCGCTAACCAGCTGTTTACTTGCTGTTGCATATAACTATTTATTTTTTTATGCTCGGGGCTCCACCCAGCTAAAAATCGATAAAAGTCAGCCCATGCAGCAGGCCATAAAGCGAGCCAATCGTTAGCTATTTTACTTGCTGGTGCCCAAGGGTGATAAGCTGTAATAGCAGCCTTTAAATTGTCAAAATAATACACAAGGTACTCATCAGCGCACTCGTGTAATTGTGCATCACTCAAGCAACTGGTCATAAAACACATTACATCAATTATCCCGCAACCTGCACCTATATACTGAAAATCATAACCGAGTATTTGATCGCGCTCATTTGCTGCAAAGTTAGCAAGTTTTGCATCGCCATGAATCAGCGTTTTGTACGCACAACTTTGTAGTTGCTCATCTATTTTATGTGCAACATTTTTAATATCGGACTTTTTATCAAGGTTATCTTTTAGTTTATTAAACTCATCTGGGCGCGTGCTTAAATGCCAGTAATTGCCTTGCTGCCACAACCCATCAGCGGGTTTACTTAAGTTAAACGCATGAAAGTGTGCAAGCCACCTTAATATAGCTTTAACATGTTGTGGCCCTGCTTGAGTAAACCCATGTTTGATAAAGTTTTTAAACACCAGCGCGTATTCATCATCTTTATTAACTGCACCTATACATTCAATACTTTGCGCATGTACTGGTAAATGCTGGCTATAAAGCTTATAAAATGTGTATTCAACACTATATGAGTGCTGCTTTCTTTTAAGTGCAAATTCGCTTTGTTTAATTTTAGGATGGTGTATATAACTGGGTATTTTAATAGCTTTAATAACACAGGCTTTATCATCAAGCTGGCACTGCACAATACTGCCACATCCACTCCAAAGTGATGTAAGCGTATCGCCAATTTCAATGTGCTTAAAATGAGGTTGTAATAACTGAATGTAAAATGCCATAGCTATATTAAGTAATTAAGTTTTTTGTAGTTTAACATTAGTGGACGTTTTTGATAAAACTAAGGCATAAAAAACCCCCACTTGGTTTTATATAAGTTTGTATGTAAATAGTGGCCAAAATCACTATGCCACTACGCTTTTAATCTAAATTACACGTATGAAAATGCCTGCATGATGCAGTTATGATTTATTAATGAATAGTTTTACTGATTAGTTGAAACTTTATGCCAGTAGCTTTTTGCAGTTACTGATATTCGCTCGCCGCTTTCGGTTTAAGTTTTCACAATAACCTTCTTGTGAGGCTGGCCTACCCACTGCGCCATGAAATACGTGCGTAAATTGGGTTGTAAGCTTTAACCAGTTTTCTGGAGATATATTCACTCTTTCTAGAAGAGGCAAGTATGTACTTTCAATATATCCTCGCTTGTCTTCTCGTATACAACGTCCTGTTAATTCAACAAGTTCGAGGTACGATTTAAGCTCAAACGGGAGTCCTTTTGGCATAATCTGACGTGGCATACCTGCAAAACGTAATAACTGTTGAGGCTGTTTACCTTCTGCGGCGCATGTTAAGCGCTTTTGTACACTGGTACGGTCTGATTCTTCTGGTGTGTTAGCCATTTTAGCTCTAATGGGATTTAAATCGACATAGGCCATACAAGCTGCAAGTGCTGCTTCATCTAGTAATGCTTGCGATTTGAATCTGCCCTCCCAGAACCTCCCTGTGCAGTTATCTTCTTTGTTCGCTCTGCGGGCAATGTCTTCATTTAGTAATCGCATAAACCAGCTGATACTTGCTAGGCGTTCGCGGTATTGTTTAACCGTTTGATTGAAAAAGATGAGTTCAACTTTACTTAGCTTTTCACCTTGTACATATTTTTGCGTTAGCAATGTGCCTTTACAGAGTTTATGCCAGCGAATAATAAGCGCTTTATCATTTAGCCTATTCGCTTTCTTATCATCAACATACAATACTAAATGCGTATGATTACTCATGACGGCATAAG
>NZ_AUTN01000133.1:0-22766 GCF_000497955.1 Pseudoalteromonas sp. TAE56 | reverse complement strand
AAGCCAATCCCTAAAGTGAGTAATCATGAAGTTTGTAGATGAAGTAGAAATTCGCGCAGAAGCTGGAGACGGTGGCAGCGGCATCGTGTCTTTCCGTCGTGAAAAATATGTTCCAGATGGTGGACCAGACGGCGGTGACGGTGGAGACGGTGGTAGTGTTTATCTACAAGCTGATGAAAACTTAAATACCTTAATTGATTATCAGTTTGAGCGCTTCCATAGAGCTGAACGTGGTACTAACGGTCGTAGCCGTAACTGTACAGGCCGAAAAGCTGATGACTTATTTGTTATGGTGCCTGTGGGCACGCGCATCATGGATGTTGATACCCAAGAGGGACTTGGCGATTTAACGCAACATGGTCAACGAATTTTGGTTGCAAAAGGTGGTTTCCACGGCTTGGGGAATGCGCGTTTTAAATCAAGTACTAACCGAGCACCTCGTCAAAAAACATTAGGCACACCAGGTGAAGTCCGTAACTTAAAATTAGAGTTACTATTATTAGCTGATGTTGGCTTACTTGGATTGCCAAATGCCGGTAAATCTACGTTTATCCGCAGTGTATCTGCAGCAAGACCAAAAGTAGCTGATTACCCATTCACGACGCTTATTCCTAATTTAGGTGTGGTACGTCCTGAAGCAAATAAATCATTTGTTATAGCCGATATTCCGGGTCTAATTGAAGGTGCATCTGATGGCGCAGGCCTAGGTATTCGCTTTTTGAAACATTTAGAGCGTTGTCGTGTGTTATTACACATCATTGATGTAATGCCGGTAGATGGTTCAAACCCTGTTGATAATGCGTTTTCGATTATTAACGAGCTGCACCAATACAGCCCTAAATTAGCTGAGAAGCCACGCTGGTTAGTATTTAATAAAATAGATTTATTACCAGAGGATGAAGCAAAAGCGTTATGCGAATCGATTGCAGAAGAGCTGGGCGAAACTGAAAATATCTATCACATTTCAGCAATTAATAAACTTAACACTCAACCATTAATCCACAACATAATGACACTACTTGATAGCATGCCTAAAGAGAAGTTTGTACAAGTGGAAGATGAAGAAGTTGAGTTTAAGTGGGATACCTATCATGAAAAAGCCACTAAAGGTAAGGGCAATGATGATGATTGGGATGACTGGGATGAAGATGATTACGACGTAGAAGTTGTCTACGAGCGTTAATTAAATAGAATTTACTAAAAAGGAGCTTATGCTCCTTTTTCTTTGTTTAAGAATAAAGTACTAGGTGTTTATTATGATAATTTCAATGATTGCAGCAATGGCAAATAACCGTGTAATTGGTCTAGATAATAAAATGCCATGGCATTTACCTGCAGATCTTCAGCATTTTAAAAAGGTCACTACGGGTAAGCCTGTGATCATGGGTCGTAAAACTTTTGAGTCTATAGGCCGTCCATTACCTGGGCGCCGTAATATTATTATTACTCGAAACAGCGAATATACTGCACAGGGTATTGAAGTAGTAACTACGCCAGATGCCGCATTAGAACTCGTTACTACTGCTGAAGAAGTAATGATTATTGGTGGTGGTAATATCTATGAGCAATTTTTACCAAAAGCAGAACGCCTGTATCTAACTTTTATTGATTTAGATGTAAAAGGCGATACACAGTTTCCAGATTACAATAAAGTTGCTAATTGGTACGTGAAAGAAGAGCAAGAAAACCATCCGGATGACAAGAATTTATCTAGTTATAAATTCGTAACTTTATATAAAGAACGTTAACATTATTGCGTAAATTTTGATAGATTGATATAATATTCGATAGTCTATATAAGAACAAAGTATTATAAAGGGTTTGTCATGTTTAAATTACCAAAGCTAGTTGCACTTACTGCCGTTGTAGCTGTTAGTTCGTTTTCGTATACAGCACCTGTAAATGCTGAAGATCAATTAGCAGTATCTATTTGTGAATATATTGCGGCAGACGATAAAAACCGATTACGCAGCAAGCTTAAAAGCTCTCGTGTAAAAATTCGTAATATTTATGATGCAGTACAATGTAATGGTAATAACTTATTACGTCATGCTGTTGCTAGTAATGCAGTAGATACTGGTGAGTATATAGTTAAAAACTTATCAAAAAGTGCGTTAACAGATGGTGCTGATATTGCTTGGGCTGAAGGGAATTTTGCCAGCTCACCGCTTATTGCAGTAATTAAAGAGCGTGCAGGTCTTTAATTATAAAAAGGTTTTGTAACGCGACCTTTAGTTAGAAATTTATTGGTCTGGGTTTGTTATTTATAGCAAACCCAGGCTTTTTTCGTTTAGCTAATGTAATCTCACCCCACAACAAAATCATTAATAAACTTCATAACTTACCTGCTCATTTTAAATAACCAAAAATGTAGAGTCTCTGTTTAATAAACAGCTTCAAATTTACTTCTTCAAAAGAGGTAACTTTATTCAGCTGGTATCTATTTTGTATCTGCTAGTTTGTACCAATACGCAATAATACTTAATTATTTTGCGGGGCTAAATGTGTCGCTACCGGTGTTAAAAAATTCTCATTTAGAACAACTAAGTAGCGAATTTTTTGCCTAGCTATCAAGACGTTTTTCCATCCTAAAAATAGATCACTTAATTAAGTGAATTGATATTATTTACAAACTTAATCACTAAGGACAGATATGAAAGCTGTAATTCCAGTAGCTGGCTTAGGGACGAGAATGCTCCCTATGACAAAAGCTATCCCAAAAGAAATGCTCCCAATAGTCGATAAGCCTCTAATTCAATATATTGTCAGCGAATGTGTGTCCGCTGGTATTAAAGATATTGTATTAGTTACGCATAGCTCTAAAAATGCAATCGAAAACCACTTTGATACAAGTTATGAACTAGAAGCGACTCTTGAAAAACGTGTTAAACGAGCTTTATTAGATGAAATTCGCTCTATTTGTCCGCCTGATGTAACTATTATGAGTGTACGCCAAGGTGAAGCTAAAGGGCTAGGGCATGCTATTTTATGCGCTAAACCAATAGTTGGTGATAACAACTTTGTTGTGCTCCTGCCTGATGTGATACTTGATGCCTATACTGCGGATCAAGAAACTGAAAACTTAGCGGCCATGATTAAACGCTTTAAAGAAACTCAAGCAAGCCAAATAATGCTTGAGCCGGTAGCTAAAGAAGACGTTAGTAAATATGGTATTGCTGATATAAACGGTGTTGAGTTAATGCCAGGTAAAAGTGCTGCAATTAAAGCAATGGTTGAAAAACCTGATGCAGATTTAGCGCCTTCTAATCTAGCTGTTGTAGGGCGATATGTACTGAGTAAGAATATTTGGCCTCTACTTGCAAAAACGTCTGTAGGTGCTGGCGGTGAAATACAACTTACAGATTCTATTGACGCATTAATGGCACAAGAAACCGTTGAAGCATTTCATATGAGTGGTCGCTCTCACGATTGTGGAGATAAGTTAGGCTACTTAAAAGCAATTGTTGAGTACAGTCTGCGAGATGAAAAGCTAGGTAATGATTTTTCAAGTTTTATAAATGATTTGAATTTACCTTAATACAGCGCGTATTCTTCGTTCTATGGTAGGCTATTTTGAGCTACTAAGTTAGCCGTACTTTTTATACCTAGTAGTAGGCTACGTAGTACGATTGTTACTTATTCTGTATTAATCTTTTCAAGGAATCACCATGATTGAGCAAGGCCAAGAATTACCAGCAGTGACGTTAACGCAATTAACTGACGACGGTATGCAATCTCTTACAAATAAAGAATTGTTTGAAGGTAAAAAAGTCGTGTTATTTGCAGTACCTGGTGCGTTTACACCAACGTGTTCAAATGCCCATTTACCTGAATTTATTACCCTTGCTGATAAAATTAAAGCAAAAGGTGTTGATGCTATTTACTGTGTATCAGTTAATGATGCATTTGTTATGAAAGCATGGGGTGACTCACAAAACGCGCAAGAAATTACAATGCTTGGGGATGGCGATGGAAGTTTCACTAAATCGTTAGGGCTTGATAAAGATACTGCTAGTTTTGGTGGTATACGCTCAACGCGTTACGCTATGATTGTTGAAAATGCAGTCGTAACTGGTTTATTTGTAGAGCAAGACAAAGAGTTTGTTGTAAGCCGTGCAGAATCAGTACTAGAGAAGCTATAACAGTAATAAAGTGTAGGTTTTAGCTTTAATTAATCAGCTACTTACTATTTAAAAACCGATGTTGGAAACAACATCGGTTTTTTTATTTACGGTTTAAACTTTAAATTACGGTTGGTACTGCCCGCTAAGTGTTAAACCAGAGAAAGTGCTATAAGCGTTCACGCTTAAGTGCCAAGTTCCTGCTTGTGGATTGGTAAATGTACATGTTTCGGCGTTGCCATTTTTATAAGGGCGACAATCGTACGTAGTGGTTGTTGGTTGGCTGCCATATTTTACAAATAAGTCTGCATCGCCACTTCCACCCGACGTTGTTACTGTAAACGTACTCATACCTGCTGGCACATCTAATGTGTAATGTTTCCAGTTACCTGCGGTTGCACTAACATCACTTATAGTACCGCCACCAGCTTGTGGAGTACCTGAACCGCCACCAGATGATGAACCACCAGTAATATTACCCACCAAGCTCACAGCTGAATACGCAGAGTAGCCGTTAAGCATTACGTGGTAAGTTCCTGCTGTAGGGTTATCAATAGAACACTCTTCGCTATTACCGCCTTTATAAGGGCGACAGTCATAGGTAGTTGTTGTAGGTTTGCTGCCCGCACGTACGTATAAATCAGCATCACCAGTACCACTACTCATAGTGAATGTTACGTTAGTAGCACCGCTTGGCACTGTCATCGTGTAAAATGCTTGTGCGTTCGCAGCCCCACTTAAACCTGTTTTAGCTTCACCATTAATAAGCTCGCTATCGCCACCTGTAGGCGGGGTNGCGGCTGCATCAACAATACCCGTACCACAGCTAGTACATGTCGCAGGGAACGAACGGGTTGTCGACTTTAAAATACTTTCTATTTCATCAGGCGTTGCATCTGGCTTTGCTTGCTTAATAAGTGCCGCAACACCTGCTACGTGAGGCGCAGCCATTGATGTACCTTGCGAATAACCGTAACTGTCGCTTGAAGGTGTAGACGAACCTGAATTGTAAGTTGATAAAACACCTTCTGAGTCGTTTGCAAAGCTTTGCGCGCCGCCCGGTGCTGCAACATCAATATTGCTACCGTAGTTTGAGTAATAAGCTCGGCCGCCATTACGGCCTACTGATGCTACGTTTACTACACCATTACAGTTACCTGGGTTGTAGTTTGCCGAGTTATCGTTATCGTTACCTGCAGCAATAACTACTACAGTGCCGTTACTACGCGCGGTATTAATTGCATTTTGAGTTGTAGAGCTACATGAACCGCTGCCACCTAAACTCATATTAATTACATCTGCAGGGTTTGAGTTTGCCGGAATGCCTGAAACACTTCCACCAGAAGCCCAAATAATGCCATCAGCAATGTCTGATGTTAAACCACCACACTTACCAAGCACACGAACAGGCACTACTTTTGCATTATAAGCTACGCCTGNCCGTTATTGGTTACCGCAGCAACAGTGCCGGCTACATGTGTACCATGCCAGCTAGAATTTTGTGCACCGTTAGTACCACACTCGTTTGCTGCAACAGCATCACCCGGATCACGTGCATCGCTATCGCGACCACCGCCATCGTTTGCTACCGATAGGTTAGAGATCATATCGTAACCCGGTAAAATGTTAGCATTTAAATCGGCATGTGGGCGGTAACCCGTATCTAGTACAGCTACAACTACACCGCTACCCGTTGCGGTATCCCAAGCGGTCGGTAAATTTAAACCACCGGCTTGCTCGTAGTAATGCCATTGGTCATCAAAGCGAGGGTCGTTAGGAGTTGAAAACGGCTTTAACATTTGATCCACTTCAATGTATTCAACATTGCCAGAATCAACCATTTCTTGCATAAACTCTTGCGCTTCTGCTGTACTTAATTTTTTATCAGCACGCATTACGTGGTGGTTATTAAGTGCCATTGCACGAATATATTTTGCTTTTACTTTGCCTTTTTTAGAAGCGAAGTTTTTAACAAAGCTCTGTGCGCGCTTTTTCATGCTAGATGGGCTTGCGTCAGCAGTTGAGAGGCTCGCCATTTCGTTATTATTTTTATATTTAATAATAAACTGAGTTTCAAAGCCGCCTTGGCTTTGTAGCTTAGCTGATGTTTCAGCCATTGAACTTGAAACCGATTGAGCCATGCCAGATGTTGCTGCAAAAAGTGTACTAACTGTAATTGCAATTGCGCATCTTTTAAAAGTTTTACTAGTTGTCATAATTATCCCTAGATTTTTATTTATTATTTCGTGATATAAGATCACGATGCGGGAACAAAAGTAAACGATCTGTTAACTAGGTTAAAATATCAATTTATTATGTACCTCTTTCATTTAGTTATAACCCAGCTTTTTAGCGGTTTACTCGTTGTTTAGTATTTGTCATATAAATTAAAAATAAGTATAAAGGGTTGTTTTATTGTGAAGGTAATTATTCCCCACTTATTACTGATGCGTTTTTGTTGTGTTATTACTAATAATTAAAATGCTGCGCTGTTAGCTATTAAATTTTGCTATAATCGAGCAAATTTTTTAATGAGATAAATAAATGACCCAAGTAGATGTAATTGTAATAGGTGCGGGAGCAGCAGGATTAATGTGTGCAGCGCAAGCTGGATACCGTGGCCGAAGCGTTACAGTACTTGATATGGGGAAAAAACCAGGTCGTAAAATTTTAATAAGTGGTGGTGGGCGTTGCAATTTTACAAATGAAAATGCAACCCCGGATAGCTACTTATGCACAAACTCTCATTTTGTTAAATCATGCTTAAGTCGTTATACACAGCATGACTTTATTGAGCTGGTGGACAGGCATGGCTTGGCGTATCACCATAAAACACTAGGCCAGCTTTTTTGCGATAACAATGCACAAGACATTGTTGATATTTTACTGACCGAATGTGAGTGGGCCGGAGTAAATATAAAGCTACGCAATGAAGTGATCAGCGTATCAAAAAGCGAAACTGGCTATAGCGTCATCACAGAGCAAGAAACATTAACCTGTGAGTCGTTAGTTATTGCATCGGGTGGCTTAACTATGCCTAAACTGGGTGCAACACCAATTGGCTATAAGGTTGCAGAGCAGTTTGGGTTAAATGTATTGCCAACCATGGCAGCACTTGTACCATTTACTTTGCATCAGCACGATAAAGAGCGTTTTGAAGGGCTCTCGGGAGTTAGTATCCCATGTGAAGTTTCAAGCGAAGACGGCACCGTATTTAAAGAAAATATCCTCTTTACTCACCGAGGGTTATCGGGCCCTGCAATATTACAAATAAGCTCATTTTGGCGAGCGGGGCAGGCTGTCACTATAAACCTATTACCTGAAATAGATTTAAGGCAGCAACTTGCTGATTGGCGAGAAACGCAAGCCCAAAAGTCGTTAAAAAATAGCCTTGCAACTATTTTACCTAAACGCTTTATAGAAATACTGCACGAAAGCAAAGCGATTCCAGATTGTAATATTAATCAGCTTACCCATGCTCAAATAGATGAGCTGGTAAATTACATTCACGCTTGGCAAATTAAACCCAATGGCACAGAGGGCTATAGAACAGCAGAAGTAACATTGGGCGGTGTAGATACCGACGAGTTGAGCTCTAAAACCTTTGAAGCTAAAAAAGCTAAAGGCTTATATTTTATAGGTGAAGTAACCGATGTAACGGGCTGGCTTGGTGGCTACAACTTCCAGTATGCTTGGAGCTGTGGATTCGCTTGTGGGCAGTACGCCTAAGTTTAGGCTATAGACCCATTTAAGTAAGTTGATTGAGCGATAACGGTTGAATCCTTATCGCTAACACATACGTTATTTCGTCCATTATTTTTAGCCCTATATAGCGCTGTATCAGCCCGCTCTAATAGTTTTAGCACTGTATCGTCCTTTTGTATCGTTGCTAAGCCAATGCTTATAGTAAATGCTATATTTGTAATTGTATTTTCGGCAATATATTTTCTCAGGTCATCAGCTTGTTTCGCACCATCATTTAAAGAGGTGTTCGACAAAATAATAGTGAACTCTTCTCCACCCCATCGCGCAATAAGTGCGTCATTTCGCATTCGTTTTTTTAATATTTTTGCAAATTCAGTGAGTACGTTATCGCCAACTAAATGCCCGTAGGTATCGTTTATATTTTTAAAGTGGTCTATATCGCAAATAAGTAAGCAATGCGGGGTTTTAAAGACGTCGTTTTTAGCAATTAACTGTGATAATTCAAAATCAAATTTTTGCCTGTTATAAAGCCCAGTTAACTTATCGGTTTCTGCTAAGTGTTGAATTTCTAGGTTACGGATAGATAGTCGGGTGTATGCCGAAAACCGTGTTTTTTCGTAAAATCTAAAAATCAAAATATGAGCAAGACCTACTTCAATAAGATTAAATAAAGAGCCTAAGCCAATTGTTACGGTTTGCTGTTGTTGTAAGTACACAAGATACGCACAAATAGCAAAAGCGATAGCACTAAATATACTCCCCCAATTTCTGCCAACTAAAAAAAATGTGAATGGCGGAATAAGCGTGGCCCAAAATAAAGAGTGGGCATGGCCACCAACTGAAATCACAAACATTAAAATTAAACTAACAATCATCAATGTAACGGCCCAAGAGGCTACATTTACATTAGCTGTTTTATTAAACCAAATACAAATACCGAGCGATATAAAAAGGCCAAAAGCATCAATAAGTGCTATTTCGTAGCTTGCAAAATAAAAAAGATTGAGCAGGGTTAAAACTAAAAAGTAACATGTAGTTATTAGCAAGGAGTAGGCTATTAAGCGAGTGCGCCAAAAGTCCTTGTGATCTTTAGGGTACTGTGGAAACTCTTTGTACCAAAAACTTAGCATAATGAGCGACTCTTTAATCTCTGAATTTAGTGATTATTACTTATATTAGGTTTTTATTATAGTTTTTTACTTTGATTGAAAGTGTATTACAGATTGGAAGTGAGTTATTTATATGAAAGCTTAACGGGTTAAGTGCTAACCACGCTAAGCTTTATAATAATTCAGGTTAAAGCTGAATAGTTAACTCTTTATAGCAGGGCGATAATCACTCTTAACGCCTGCGTAATTAGGGCCAAATATAGAAAGCCCTTTTGGCGTTGTAAACTCAACAGGTGCTGGCAAAATAATAACAGATACAGGCATACCTATTTCATAATTTGGGTTAGTGATTGGTGTACCCGCTTGTGTGTTTAAGCAACAAATTAAATCAGGAATGGTAACGTGGACTTCTCCATTTAAAAACGCTGCCATATTTTCGTTTTTAACTGTAATTTTATAGCTGTTACCTGCAAACTCGCCAGTACCAGCAAGCATAACTTCGCCTATAGTAAATCCTTCAAGTGTTTTAAATTCAAACTCACTAACAACGCCTTCAAACGCGACAAATCCTTTACCTTGCTCGGCAACTACATTAATAGTGTTTTCATTTGAGTTGTTGGCTTCACGCATTGCTCTTCCAAGCTTTAATGCTTTACTTATCGTGCCGTGAATAACCGCATCTTTCATTTGTTCAATAGGGAGAATATGATCAATGGCTGCTATGTCGTTACGGCTAATTTTGGCAAGCGCACGCACTACGGTTTCAGCACGTAAGTCATCCATAACGTTTTCACAAATAAAGCACTCGCCAAATTCGTTAGCGGTAATAATTGGCGCCGCGGGTAAGTTATTTAAGTAGTAGGTTGAATGGGTAATTTCAGGAACTGCTCGCCCAGCAGGGTCTGCATCAATAATATAGCCGTCAAACATAGCGGCTAAATAAAACGATACCGCAGTGTTAGCACCACCTAGCTCGCAGCAAATAGTTCCATAAATAGATTCTTTATCCATGTACTCAAGAGCGCGATCGTAGGCTGCTAAAATAGAATGCTTACCTGTACGTGTGAGGTTAGCGTAAGCGTGCTCTTCAGTATCTGTTAGTGGCGATATAGCCCCCAAAATATAAGGTGTGCATACAAGTTTGCCTGCGGGTACTTCATCTGCGCTAATAAGTTTAAACGTTTTACCTAGTGCAAGGGCTTCGTCAATGTAATCTATGCCTTCACTTAGCTCACCGCCACCGCCAGTACCTAAAATGGCGCAGCCGTATAAAATATCAATTAGTTGTTCACGATTAAGAATTTGCATGTGTGTATCGCTATTGGTTATCTAAAAAATTAGAGACTGCCTTAAGATTATTTAAAGCAGCCATTTGAGAGTTGAAATTAAAAGTCGTAGCTGAGCTCTACGCCGTAACTACGTGGTTTATTAGGTTGGCGGGCAAGTTCAGTAATCCCGTCGCCGTATAAAAAAATATCTTCAATGGCACGCTCATCAGTGAGGTTGTCTACGTAAACTTGCACTGTCCACTGCTCAGCTTTAATGCCAACACCCGCATTGAGGTAGGTGTAACGTGATGACTCTACATCTGGAATATCAATGCTGAATGTTTTAGGGCCTTCAATTAATAACTCAGCGCGCGAAAACAGTGACCATGACCCGTTTAGCTCTAAGTTATGATTTGCCGAAAGCCCGTAGTTGTAGTCAGGCACCCAAAATTGTGTTCTGCCAGCAAGCTCGGGACGCAGTGCAAAGCTTTTTATTTCTGAATCAATAATACCGGCGCTTAGATTTATGCTTAAATTGCTAGTGGCTGCATAGGCGGCTTCTAGCTCTAAGCCTTTGGTTTGTACTTCATCAATTGATAAGTTTTCGAGGGTGAAGGTATCTACATTAAATTGCGTAAACTGAGCATCGTCTTGGTCAATAATAAACGCAGCTCCATTAAGGGTTACTTTGCTATCAAACAAAGATGTTTTAAAACCCATTTCGTAGCTATCAGACACTTCTTGATTAAAAGTACGGCTAATGCCTTCTGCTGGCTCATTAAAGCCGCCACTTCTAAATCCGTGCGAATAACCTGTGTATAGCAAAAAGTCATCATTAACTTGGTATCCTAAAGTTACTTTTGGCTGTAGTTGGCTAAACGACTTTTTAGCGTAAGTATCTGTTTTATTAGTTGGGTCAAACGATTCTCGCGTATCGTGATCGTAACGTAGTGCGCCAGTTAGCTCTAACTGCGAGGTAATATCGTAGTTAAATTGCCCCGCAAGAGCCCAGGCATCACTGCTGTTATTATCGATAATAGATAAGTAAGGTTCATCGTTTGCAAAGTCTTTACGGGTAAGTATTTGTGCATCGGTAAAGTCATCGTAAAAAAGTACCGCAGTGTCGCGGTCGCGCTGTTGATAAAATGCCGACACAGACCATCTAAACTCCTGATCTGACTGGGATATAAATCGAGACTCAACAGTTAACGATTCAACATCGTATAATCCTTCAGTACCAAACGGTGCTCTAAAAAAACCGTCTTCGTCAATAAAGGTTGCATCGGCAGAGTAGTCGCCATCGTAAAAGTGCTCGTTTTCTGAATTGCTGTAGGCAGTTACAAACTCAAACTTACCTAAATCGTAATGTTGGGTAAGCTTAGCGCTTAGCTCATACACATCACGCTCGTCTTCGTTAATAATATTTTGCGAGGTATTAATTGAGAAGTCTTCAATAGTGTCATCGTTTACGCCTTGATAGTAAGCAAAACCCGCTTCGCTCGACGTGTATTTACCTTTAAGGTTTATTGATGTGTCTTCAGTTAATTCAAATTCTAATTGAGAAAATACTGATTGCTCTTTTAATGGATCGGCTTTATCGCCTGTGTAGGTGTTTTTAATGAGGCCATCGGTATCTTTAATGTAACCACCGGCTCTAAAATAAGCGGTGTTTTCATCGTTTAGTGAACCTGATACAACCGCATTTAGGTTATAGGTATTGCCGTTACCAATTGATCCTTTAACTTTACCTTCGAAGTCGTCAATTGGTTTTTTTGTGGTAACAATAACCGCACCACCAATGGCACCACGGCCGTACAGTGCGCCTTGCGCGCCACGCATAACTTCAATGCGTTCAATATCTACCAAGTCTTGGTTAATAAACTCTAAATCGGGGGCAGTTACACCATCAACAACAAATGCAAGCGGCGGATCGCCCACTTGCGGTGTAATTAACCCACGAATAGTTATACGCGCAAGGCCGGGTCTAAAGTTATCAAGTTGCGACAAATTAGGCGTTAAATTAGCAACATCACGAAAGCTGGTAATACGAGACTTTTCAATCGTATCGGCGCTAAAGGCGGTAACAGAGTCTGGCACGTTTTGAATTGACTCAACACGTCCTCGAGAAATAACAGAAATTTTTTCGATAGTGTTGGCTGTATTATTTTGTTCTTGTGCATTAACGTGTGAGAAGCACGATAAACTCACCGCCGATGCTAAAAGCGTTTTGTGGAATTTTGTTCTATTGTATCTGCTCATGTTATATGTCCTAATGTCACGACTAAGGTAATGTTTTTAAAGTACAAACATTGTCGCTTTTTCAGACAAAATAATATTTTGTAAAACCTTAAATGAGCATATACATATTGTGAAAATACCTAACAGACGCTAAGTTTTATGTATATTTTGACAATAGGTTTACAAAATTAATTATTTTTCAATGTGAAACCAGTTATGAAAAAAACAATAAAAATAGACAGATATAACCAAAAAATATTAGCGATAGTGCACCTTACTGCCGATCTCACCAATGTAGAGTTAGCGGAGCGAGTAAACCTTTCTCCTAGTGCCTGCTTTCAACGCGTTAAAGCATTAAAAGAAGCTGGGTATTTTCGTACATTTCATGCCGATATAAACCTTGAACAAATATGTGAACATGTGTTTGCTTATATGGAATTTACTCTTGAGGACAATAATTTAGCTGCTAGGCGTAAGTTTTTAGCTGAAATACACGATATCCCTGAAATAATGGATTGCATGCAGTTAAGTGGTGATATTGATTATATCTCGTTTTGTTGTTTTGCAGATATTCAGGCACTTAACGCAATGTGCGATAAGTTAACAGGTAGTAGTCATTATACGATTAAAAAATTAACTACACGTATCGTGCTTGAGCGAGCTAAGTTCTTTTTAGGCTACCCGCTTGAAAAGCTAAGATGGCGAGACGAAATGAAAGTAGAAGAAGACGAACAAGGCGCTGATTAAGCGCCTTGGTTAGTTATAAGTGCTTAGTGCTTGTTAACCGGTTTTGGCTTAATCAATTTTACAAAAAAAGTATATATAATTGCGGTTAAAATAATGGCATCAATAACGGTAATACCACTTAATGACACATTAAATATTGCCCCGTTACACACTGCAAATGCTGCACCTACAAACCAAGCCGTAAATGCAGGTACAGAAAAGCGCGCGTTATTAGTAAGCGTATTTGCGTGGTACGCATGAGGCTTTATAAATAATGCATCAACAATAATTACGCCTGCAACGGGCACAAAAATATCTGACAAAAAAGCCAAAAAGCTAATAAACATATCTAAAATATTTATAAATGCCGCGCCAATTCCTACTAGCCCTAATAAAACAATAACCCACTTTTTATGCCAATGCGGAAAAGTTGCTTCTACACTGAGTGCGGTACTGTATAAGTTTAGTGAATTTAAAATCCAACTTCCTGCAATCACAATAAAAAAAGCCGAAAACCCTAGGTTGAGCGCAAGCATTAAACTGAGTATTTCGGTTTCTTGCATGGCGGCTGCTGCAAATACAGCTACAAAAATAACGAACAGTTCAATAACCATATAAGCAATAAAAGAGGTATATACGCCGCCACGTTTTTGTTTAGAAAAACGAGTTATATCGGGCAAGATAATTGCGCCGATAATAACGCCACCAACAATAGCGGCTACACCATCTTCAAGTGATAAGTCAGCCGACTTTTCTAAGTTTATAAAATCAACAAATGGCATATTATCTAATGCGCCAAATAGCATCATTGCGGTCACCACAGCTAAAATGGGGATCATTATAGAAGCCAATACATTAATAGCTTTAAATCCGTATAACGTAGTTATTAGCATGGCGCAGCCTGCAGCTATATCAATTGGCCACTCAGGCATAATAATATTAAATTCAGCGCTTAGTAGGCGTACTACTGCATTCGAAAACAAGTCAATATTTACTCCAAACCAGCCAATTAATGACAAAGCAAAAGCTATATTTACAATGCCAGCACCAGCATTGCCAAACGCTATTTTTACTAACAGATAAGAGCTTAAGCGGCTTTTTACACCTATGGTGCCCATGGCACCGCCGATTACGGTTAAAATGATAGAGCCAATGACTAACGCCCAAAGTGTATTGCTCACACTTGAACTTTGATGAATTTCTAAGCCGGTTATAAATGTGGGTAATGAAAAGCTTAGCATTGCAGCAATTGCGGCAATACGTGGCCAAGCAACTTGTTCGCTTGTGCATATGGCGTGGGGATCTTTCTCGTTGGGCATTACCTGTTCTCTTATTTTTATATCTTTAATATTACTATACGCTGCTGGCGTGCAAAATTTTCTATTATTGGTGTGGTATTCAAAAGATTAGGTTTAAAAAAATGGCTGTAAAAAAATATTATTTTGTTAAGTTGATAACCCTTTTTGAGGTGAATTAAATCCAGCGCAAAAAAAACCGCCAAACTGGCGGTTAAAAGGTCTACACAACATTGTAAAAGTTATGACTACATAGTTACTTTAATAGTTCGAGCACATCAAAACAGGCACCCATTGTATGGTAATCAGTTTTACCTATTGGGCTTTTCATCGTGTCTATTTTTTTATTGTCAGCGGTTAAAATTCTAAACCACGCACCGTATTGATGATCAACTAAATGCTGCCACGAATACTGCCAAATTTTGTCATACCATTGCTGATATTTTTCATCCCCTGTTGCTTGATAAAGATACGCTGCACAGCACAGAGTTTCAGCTTGAACCCAAAAGTATTTATCGTCATCGCAAATTGTTTTATCTGGGGCAAAACCGTAGCAAATACCGCCGTGCTGCTTATCCCACGCTACATCTATTGAGTTATCAAATAATGCTTGAGCGCGCTCAATAAGCCATTTTTGTGGTTTATGCTTATTTAAAAACATTAGTAGTTTTGACCACTCTGTTTGATGGCCAGGCTGAAAGCCCCACGGACGAAATAAATTTTTAGGATCGTCTTTGTTGTACTCTAAATCGACCTGCCAATTTATATCGTAATGCTCCCAGATTAATCCGCCCATTAAACTAGCTTGGCGGTTAACCATATTGTCGGCAAGTGTGAGCGCACGGTTTAAAAATATTTCATCATTTGTGGCTTCATAGGCGGCAATAAGTGCTTCACACGTATGCATATTGGCATTTTGGCCGCGGTATGAATCGCACTTTGTGAAGTCGCTGTTGTGCTGATCTTTATATAATCCGGCTTTTGCATCCCAAAAATGTGTTTCCATTGTTTGAAATGTATCATTTAGGTATTCGCGCGCTTCAGTAACACCTGCGCGATATGCCCAGCTGTACGCTAAAATAACAAATGCAAAGCCATAGCAATGATTGGTGTTATCAAGCACGGTTGCTTGGCCGTTTTCAACTTTTAATAACCAGTTGTAGCCGCCTGTTTGCTCAACAAGGTGATGCTTACGAATAAACTCAATCCCTGATTTAACACGGTTTAGGTACTTTTCGTCATTAAAGGTTTGATACGCGCGTGCATAGTTAAATACAAAACGAGTAGAGCTTACTAAGTGGCGAGTGTGTTTATCAAATACCTCACCATTATCAGAAAAGTTTTGGTAAAAACCGCCGTGTTCGTCGTCAATATTTGGCTCATAAAACGCTAGCGTGTCGCTAATGTGCTGCGTTAAAAATTCACGGCTTTTAAAGTTACTAGGTGTACTTTTCATAGTGCGCTCCTAAAATCGTTAAGCGATTTTTCGTTAGGTAAGGAGGTAAACGCTCCTTTATAAGATGCGGCATGAGCACCACATAATGAAGCAAATTCAAAAATAGTATTTAGTGTTTCGGGCGTGTTGCAAAGATCGCTAAAAGAGTTGGGTGTCAGGTTTTGTAAGCCTAGTTGATACAGCAGTCCACCTACAAACGCATCTCCTGCAGCGGTGGCATCAACCATAGTAACCTTCTTAGGGTGAAGCGTTTGCTTGGCATTTTTTGTATACCAATGCATAGGGTTGCCTGCATCGGTAACTACAAATAGCTCACAACCGTTACTCAGTGTTTGGGCAATAAACTCATCGCTCGATTGCTCACCCGCTAAGTATTCAAGCTCTTCTTTTGAGGCTTTAATAATTGAGCAGTCTTTTAATAACGGTAAAATATGCTCGCGAGGGTTGGCATCACTTGGCCATAAATTAAGGCGCAAGTTAATATCAAAGCTCACAATTGAGTTATTTTGTTTTGCAAATTTAACACCGTAAGCGGTGGTGTTTCTGATGTTTTTGTCGGTTAATGTGTTTGAGCAAATATGAAAAATATCGCATTGCTCAAACCATTCGCGACTAAAGTCATTATTACTAAAGTGCAGATCGGCGGTGTTATCACGGTAAAACTCAAATGTGCGATCGCCGTCGTTATCAAGTGATACAAACGCGAGAGCTGTTTTTGCTTGGTTGGTAAAACGCATAAAGTCGGTTTTTACACCTTGCTCTTTTAATGCGTTATGTAAAAAGTCGCCAAAGCTATCAGTGCTTAGCATTCCGGCAAAGTAGGCATTACCGCCTAGCTTTGCAATGGCAACGCTTACGTTTGCAGGCGCACCGCCTGCAAACTTTGTAAACGCTTCGTGTTCGTTGCTGTTTTGGCTCAATTTATTTGAAAGTAAATCAACCAGTACTTCACCAAAGCATATTGTGTGTTTCATGATGTTGCCTTAGTTGTTAGTCAAGTAGCCAATGCAGTGCTATTGCCGCTGTCCACGAGAAATCTTTACCACCACAGCCTGCGCCTGTTTCTGGGTTAAAGTATTCGTAGTAGCCTGACTTAACAACAAGGTTGCGCGTATCATCTTGAATTTTTTCAGCCGTTGTTACAAAACCTGCTTCTTTAAGGCCTGTGGCTATCATCCAGTTTATGTGTAGCCAAATAGGACCACGCCAGTAGCGTTGTGGCTCGTATTTTTCTTCTTTAGGGTGAGTAGATGCCACACTAAATTGACTCGACTCAATAAAATCTTCAGTGGCTGTATTAATTATTTTAGTTTGCTCATCGCTTGTTAAACCTGCATATACAGTTAATAGCGCAGCTGATGTTTTAACTTTAGCTAAGCTGTTAGTTAGTACATCTCTGCAATAAAAGTACTGGCTTTGTTCACACCATAAAGTGTTTATGGCTTGCTCTGTTATTTGTAAACGCTGTGCTAAGTAATCAGTACGAGCATCGTTTAAGCCAAGTTGTTCACCCATTTTGAGTAAATCTTTGGTTGCACGGTGTAAAATAGCAATAATACCTAGGTCATTCATTTTGTAAGGGCTGGTTTCGTAAATTACTTTACTGTCAAAGTTGCTACGTTTAAAAAAGTCTACAAGGTATAAAAAGCGATCGTATTCACTTTTATGTGGACGCTGAGAAGAATCTACATGACTTGTATCACGGCGCGTATATTCCCAATCCACACACGGCACAGCATGAAGAGCGTCATCCCATGATGGGCTGTTATCCATGCCCGACTCCCACGGGTGGTAGGTCACTACTAAACCTGTTTTTTCAGGATCTCGGTCGTTGTACCACCATAAATGATAATCAACTACTTGTGAAAATAATACTTTAACCTTTTGTTCTGAAAGTGTTTTATCTTTCGCGCTGGCAAGCATTTCCTTCATTACAGTAGCAACTACTGGCGGCTGTGAAATAGAGGTACTTTTAATTTTTTTATCTGATCCCCATACGTCAGGACCAGGAAAATAAGTATCAGAATCTTTATGAAACAAGATGTGCGGCACCATGCCATCATCCCATTGGCCTGAAAATAACACATCAATTTCTTGCCATGCGCGGCTTTCGTCTGATTTCATCCAGCCTAGCGCTGTAATGGCTGAATCCCAGTTCCACTGAAACGGGTATAGGCCATGTGTTGGTACTGTATAGCCACCTAAGTCGTTTGCTATAAGTGTTTTAGTAGCAAGGTCTGCAAGCGATGAAGCCGTTGCTGAGTCAATTTTACCGCTGTTTATAGTAGTCATATTGGGTGCTCTTTGTGTGTTATTTCTGATTTGGATAATATTAAAGCACTCATTGTGGGTTGTAAATGTTTTTTTTCTGTGCTTAAATCCTGTTCGAAGTAACAAAAAACTAACATGTTTACTTGATTATTTCGGCTTTGCTTAGCCACACTCTAAGTAAATACACACAGACAACTAGCACAATTGGAGAATACCCGTGAATAAAACAACGATCGCCTCTATTGTATCTTTATGCCTTGCACAGGGCGCTTATGCAGCAGAAGAAGCTGTACCAGATACAGCAAAAAAAGCTAACAACGTTGAGCGTATTATCGTCTCTGGTACCAGTAAAGGGCGTGTTATTTCAGACACTCCTCAATCAGTAACATCTATTAGCGAAGACGAGCTGGTAAAGCTGTCTTCAAGTAGCCAAGCGGATGTGCTTCGCTATATTCCGGGTATTAAAGTAGAGGGCGGTGGCGGTGAAGTCGCTACTAACCTACAAGTTAGAGGACTACCTTCATCGGGTCAGTTTCAGTTTACGCCGCTGTCTTATGATGGTTCACCTAGTTTGAGTGTTTTTGGTTTGAACTCATCAGCGTTTGATGTGTATTACCGTAATGATTTGGGTATTGAGCGCGTAGAGTTTGTGCGTGGTGGGGTATCTAATTTATTTGGTCAAGGTTCTGTGGCCGGCATTATTAGCTATATTTCTAAAACGGGCAGTGACGATCCGCAAAGTACCGTACAAATGGAGCTTTCTGACCAAGGACGTACTCGCTTAGATTTTGCAACGAGCGGTCCACTTAACGAAGATGGCTTATATTACGCGCTTTCTGGTTTTTACCGCTACGACGAGGGTCCTTTAGATACAGGCCTTGAGACTAAAGGTACACAGTTGCGTGGTAATATTCGTAAAGAATTTGATGATGGCTCTGGCTCATTTACTGTTTACGGACAGTACATTGACGACCAAGCGCAGTTTTACTTACCTATTCCACTTGATGGCGACAGCCGCGAGCGCTTAATTGGTAACGATGGTCGTGAAGTTGAGTCACTGCAAACGGCGCAAGTATCTAACTTAACATACGATACAGCAAATGGTCGTTACGAATCGCCAATCAGCGATGGTGTCGTTACTAAAGGTGGCTCTATTTCAGTGGTGTTTGAAAAAGAACTCGCTAACGATTTTGCCATTAATATGCGCAGTAAATACGCTAAGTACCAACACGAATTTAATCTATTTTTAGACGGCGACGGTATTATTAATGTACCTGAAAGCCAAGACGATTTTTTAGCTAACCGGGGGCTAGGTGATGCAAGCGGTGCTGAGTTTTCTTATGTTAATTCAGGTGTAGCACTTGCAAGTGATGACTTACTATTTGCTAACCGAATTTTAGACCGCGACCGCCCGGCTGAAGACTTTTCTGCAGAATTTAATATCATCAAAAGTATTTTTGTAGGTGATTTTAGCCATGATATTACAGTCGGTACATTTTTCTCTCACAGTGAAGCCGACGATGACAACGTTATTACAACTTACTTAGGTGAGTTTAATAACAACCCTCGCTTAATCGACTTAACGTATACCGATGTTAATGGCGACGAGGTTCAGTACACACAAAATGGTATTAGTGGCCCTGGTATTTCTTATACTAACCAAACCATTAGCGCTACCCGCCGAGCATTGTACGTAGCGGATCAAATGGAAAGTGACGATTGGATTTTTGACTTTGGTGTTCGCTACGAAGAAATTGAAGGCAAAATTAGCCGCGAAGGCAGCCAAGTTGTACAAATAAATAACGACCCATCACTTGCATCTAACTTACAAGTAAACACTACGGGCAGTGGTGTAATGACTTACGGCGAAGTCGACACGTCTGAATTTGCTGTATCAGGGGCGGCGTTATATCGCTTAACAGATAATTTAAATGTATATGCTAATGCATCTCGCGGGTTTTTCTTCCCTGAAATTAGGGGGATTCAGTTTAATGATTTAGGCCAACCAGCTAGTTACGAGGCTGAAATTGTAGAGCAGGGCGAATTAGGCGTTAAGTTTTTTGATAACGACTTTAGCGGTAGTGTTGCTTTATTTAGAACAGACTTAAAAGATAGACGCAGCGTAGACTTTGTAAACGATGGTAACGGTGGCGTACTAGAGCTGCCAGTAATGCAGTCAACTAAAGCAACGGGTGTTGAGCTTACAGGTCGTTACGATATTACCGATGAGTGGGCTGTTGATGCCAACATGACCTATACCGATCACGAATTTACAGAATTTGATTCAGACCCCTCTATTATTGGTAACGAGTTACGTCGTAAACCAAAAATACTATTCAATACATCTATAAGCTATACCACAGATGACTGGGATGCTTCTATCTATCATAACTTTACAGGTAAAAACTTTGCTAACGATGCAAACTCTGTAGAGCTCGATTCATTCCACTTATTTAGATTTGATGCAGGTTATAACTGGCAAGTTGCACCAGAGCAAACAGTACGCTTAAGCGTTGGGGTATTTAACCTGTTTGATTCTGACGGTGTTACTGAAGGTTCGCCACGTTTAGGTAATAGCCAAACGGCAGATAATCCATACTTTGTAGGTCGCCCGATTCTCCCACGACGCGTTACTTTAAGAGTTAAATACGACTTTTAAATAAATGCTTTATGCCTATTAACTCACTTTTGGGTTAATAGGCTTTTTGCATTGTGATGCATTTTTCAGCTAAGTTAGTTACAGGTTTACCTTTTTGACTAGGCTTGTTTATTAAAAAGGTAAGGGCAGGTAGCCGTTTAGTATTTTAATTTTGAAAAGGCGCAGTGTTTTCATATTGTGAATACGCGAATTAATTATGAATATATTAGATTTTTCAATAGTTGCTCTTTATCTTGGTGCCTTATTGGTAATGGGATTTATGCTACGCGAACAAACCAATAAAAATGATTACTTTTTAGGGGGTAAAAGCTTAGGTTGGAAGCCTTTAGCTTTGTCGGTAATGGCCACTCAACTTTCGGCTATTAGCTTTATTTCGGCTCCTGCATTTGTTGGTTTACGTGAAGGTGGTGGTATGCAATGGCTCTCGTATGAGCTGGGTGTTCCGCTGGCGATGATTTTAATTTTAGCGACTATTTTACCCAAGCTTTATAAAAGCGGCATTGTCAGTATTTACGATTATTTAGAAATGCGCTTTGGGCGCTCAACTCGTGTACTTATTAGTGTGGTGTTTCAATTTAGCCGTGCGTTTGCGACCGGCATTATGATTTACGCGGTATCGCTTATTCTACAAGGCACCATGGGAATAGAAGCATGGCAGGCCATTGTGCTAACGGGTGTTATAACCGTTTTATATTCACTACAAGGTGGGATGAAAGCGGTAGTATACGGTGATGCGATTCAAATGATCATCATTGTACTAGGTACTATTGCTTGTATCGGATTTGGGCTTTATCACTTAGGTGGCGTTGATACCTTTATTGCTAATGTTGATTCGAGCCGATTAGAAGCGATTAAGTTTGATTCATTTGGTTTTAGCGGTGATGGCTTTGGCTTTTTACCGATGATTTTTGGTGGTGTGGTACTTTACGCCTCTTACTACGGGTGTGACCAAACTCAAGCGCAACGTGCGCTCAGTGCAAAGAATCCTAAAAATCTACGCTACATGATTTTAGCCAACGGCGTAGTGCGTTTTCCTATTACTATTTTATATTGCGTGTCGGGTTTAATTGTTGGCACACTGGCAATGAGTAACCCTGAATTTTTAGCAAAAATTCCAGCAGATAACCCTGATTGGATGATGCCTATATTTATTTTAGATTACTTGCCGCACGGCTTAATTGGTTTGTTAGTTGTCGCTATTTTGTCGGCAGCGATGTCATCACTTAGCTCTGCAATTAATTCACTTTCGGCCGTAAGTATTGAAGACTACAGCCGTATTTCTAATAAAGAGTTAGACCAAACAACGTATTTAAAACTGGCTAAATACTTAGGCTTAGCATGGGGCGCAATTACCTTAGTGTTATCACTTTTTGCCGGTGACATAGCCCCAACTATTATTGAAGCTATTAACAAAGTCGGCTCGTTATTTTATGGCCCAATACTCGCCGTATTTTTAATTGCTGTGCTAAGTAAACGCAGTGCTGCACTACATGCCAATATTGGCTTAATTAGTGGTGTATTAATTAACTTGTTGGTGTCGGTATTTGCATCTGATATTTTCTGGTTTTGGTGGAACTTTATAGGCTTTGTCAGCGCCGCTGTGATTATTTATGTCACGAGTCGTTTAATCCCACGAGAAGTAAACGAAGTCACAAAAGTACAAAATGCCGAGACAATATCAAACTCAATTTTAACTGGCAAAGATATCGTTATGCTACTTAGCATGTTTATTGTGATGATATTAATTTGTTTAGCTATTCCTTCAATTTTTTCGTGAGCTGTGACTAATGGATTCTAAAAAATCGTTTTTAATTGATTTATTTACCACTGCGGTAAATGCCTGTAAACCCAGCGCTTGCATGAGTAAGTATTTAGAAAACATAGATGCAAGCAAAGGATTGTGTGTAGTAGGGGCGGG